>CAXTTX010000354.1:0-6007 GCA_964247045.1 uncultured Verrucomicrobiales bacterium
CGTCACCGGCATCGCTTTTTGCCAGATCGACGAACTCCTTTCGTGGCTACACCGGAATTCCTGTGTATGAACGGGGGCGTGAAGCAAAACCCGGATCGTCGCGCCGTTTCCCAGACCGCCATTGCCCGCGAGGCTGGCGTCGCGCGCACCACCGTTTCACTCGCCCTCAGGGGAGGGGAGGGGCTCACCCCGGAAACCATCGAGAAGGTCATGAAGGCCGCCGATCGTCTCGGCTACCGGCCGAACAACCTCGTCCACGCCATCCGTTCCGGCCGCACCCGCATGGTCGGCGTCATGGTCCCTCCCTATGACTCTTATTGGGCGGACATCCTCCACGGCATTCACGACGCCCTCATCGCCCGCGACTACGTCCCGCTCGCCCTCTGGCCGGAGCACCGCAAGCTCCAGCCCGACGAGGCACTGGAACTCCGCCAGATCCAGCGCCTCATCGACTGGCGCGCGGACGGCGCCATCCTCTGCCCCTGGTTCGCGAATCTCTACCGCACCCATGTCTCCGAGCTGAAACGCCGCGACCTCCCCATGGTCACTATCGACCTCATGCTGCCCCCCTCCTTCCATTCGGATGCCGTCCTCTCCGACGAGGTCCTCGGCGCGCAGGCCATCGCCGCCCACCTTCTTTCCCTGGGCCACCGCGAGATCATCCACTTCGCCGGCCCCTCTTCCGAATCCTGGTCCCGTGACCGCCGCTCCTCCTTCGCCGATGCCATGCGCAACACCCCCGGCGTGAAACTCCACTTCGTCGAGCTCCCCCTCACCCAGACCCGCCTCCCCCAGATCCGCGAGGCCATGGCCGCCCTCCCCAAGGCCACCCTCGCCTACTGCGCCACCGATGAAATCGCGGAGGAAGTCTACGGCGTCGCCGCCGAACTCGGCCGCCGCATCCCCGCCGATCTCTCCGTCATCGGCTATGGAAATCTCGACTTCGGCAGTCGCCTCAACCCGCCCCTTACCACCGTCAAGCACCGCCCCTACCGCATGGGCCGCGCCGCCGCGAACCTCGTCGTCGACCGCATCGAATCCGCCGAACGCCTCGCCCCCCGCCTCGAACGCCTTCCCGTCGAACTCGTCCCCCGCGCCTCCACCGCCCCCGCCCCCGCATGACACGCCATCCCCAACATCGGAGCGAAGCGACTGGCGGAGCGGAATGGAAGCGAAGCGAACATGGCGGGCCTTGCTGCTTCCAAATACGCCCGCCCCGGGATACATGCTGTCATCTTCCAACACCAACGGTGTTGTATCCTTCAGCCCGGGGTTGGCGCGAGCACCGCGACGCGCCTACCCCGGGTCAGGCGGATGAAATATTCGAACCACAACGTGGTTCCGGATTTTCGGGACCAGGGTCCGTGTTCGGCTCCTATCACCAGATGGTGTCCGTAATTTGATGCGATGACTGCTTGCCTTGCCATTCCCTATCTCCATTTCCACGGTATTTAAAAAGCGCCGCTCTAGTCATGGGATTTCGCACCAGCTCCGGAAACAAAAGGGAAGGGGACGCCACCTTTTCCGAGCGCCTCGTCTGGGGCCTCGGCGGCTTCGGCGAGAACATGGCGAACAACGCCCTTCCCTCCCTCGCCAACGCCATCTATCAGGTCGGCTACGGCCTCAACCCCGTCGTCATCGGCTGGGTCCTCGCCTCCTCCCGCATCTTCGATGCGCTCATCGATCCCATCATCGGCAATCTCTCCGACAACGCCCGCACCCGTTGGGGCCGTCGCAAGCCCTTCGTCGTTTCCGGTGCCATCCTCCTCGCCATCACCTTCGCCTTCCTCTGGATGCCCCCGGCCGGCCTCTCAGTCACCGGCATCGCCATCTATCTCACCGCCGCCTCCTTCCTCTTCTACCTCGCCTTCACCATCTTTATCATTCCCTTCTCCGCCCTGGGTCTGGAAATGGTCACCGGCTACCAGGCCCGCACCCGCCTCTTCATCTTCCGCCTCGTCCCCGCCTTCCTCGCCTCCCTCATCGTTCCCTCCCTCTACAAGTTCGCCCGCAGCGACACCTTCGGCGGCAACGAGCTCCAAGGCATGCGCTACATCGGCATCATCATCGCCGTCGTCATCCTCCTCACCGCCCTCCCCGCCGGCATCTTCTGCCGCGAACGCCACGTAACCTCTTCCCCGGGTAACGCCGGAAAACTCCACCTCTTCGCCGCCATCCGCGAGACCCTTTCCAGCAAACCCTTCGTCATCCTCCTCGGCGCCGTCTTCCTCACCTACTTCGGCCTCTTCTGCGCCATCATCGTCTACAGCAACGTCAACATCTACTACATCTGTGGCGGCAACAAGGACGCCGCCGGCGACGTCGGTGCCACCGTCGGTGTCGTCAAGGGCCTCGGCGAGCTTGCCATGCTCCCCGTCTTCGCCTGGCTTGCCGTCCACTTCCAGAAACACCGCCTCGCCGCCGGAGGCCTCGTCGTCTGCTCCCTCGGTTACATCCTCAGCTGGTTCTGCTTCACCCCCGATTCACCCTACCTCCAGCTCGTCGCCTACCTCCCCGCCAATCTCGGCCTCTGCGCCTGCTGGCTCCTCAACGGCTCCATGCTCGCCGACATCTGCGACAGCGACGAACTCGAAACCGGCCGCCGCCGCGAGGGCATGTTCACCGCCGTCTTCGCCATCTGTTACAAGGCCGGCATCGCCGCCGGTGCCTTGTTTGGCAGCTACCTCCTCCAGTGGGCCGGCGTCCGCGGCGAACAAGTCGCCGGTGCCAACCTCGTCAGCCTCGCCCCCGACATCCTCCGCAACGTCCGCCTCGCCTACCTCCTTCCCCCCGCCCTCTGCTTCCTCGGCGCCGCCCTCTTCATCGCTTTCTACCCCCTCACCCGCGACCGCGTCAAACGCGTCCGCGACCAACTCGAAAGCCGGGCCGTCCCGGCATCTTGACCTCTTCAAGGCAGGGACCGATCTCCGGGCGGTCCGGTTAGGGCAGGCCATGCCTCCAAGGATAGGCCAAGGTCCCTTGCCGCGTTGCCCGGGATCTTATCCTGTCCCGGATCCAACCGCATATCGAGTCCCCGTGGAGATGGCAGAACCCGGCAGTAAGGAGGGCCGATCTCCGGTCGGCCTTGGCGTTGCCATGTCATAACGCTGCCAATTTTTCCCCGTTCGGATTCCAACAGGTGTTGTTCCTTCACCCCTTGCACCGACCTTGCTCGGCGCTTCCCTAACGATTTCGTTTGGTGATACTTCCCATCCGTCCCATCCGTCCTTCTCGGCTTCAGTCATCCGAAAATAGCCCCACCACTTCAGTGCTTGTCTTTATACTCAACCCGGGCGATGCCACCCGTACCGGTTCGCCTTGGATAGATTTGAGTCCCGGAGCGACGGCATCAATGAGTCCCGGAGGGACGGCATAAGGTAGCCGGTGGCGTAAGCCACCGGTAGCGCGTCGCACGATTCCTGAGCCCCGGCAGGGGCGGCAGAAGCGTTGCCTGCGGAAAAACGCACATTTGCGGATGCTTCTCTTTCCGGCCTGCCCGGGCCTCCCCGGAAATTTTGTTAGGCCATTCGTTCTATTCGGCTTCAGACGACCGGGATGGCGACCAATCTCACTTCTTCGGCATCTTGTACAACTCCCTACTCGTATACTCCGTCAGCTTCATCGTCTCCACATGCCCGTCCACGAACAGGATCGGCATCTTCCCATCCACCAGGAACGCCGTCAGGTTCTCATCCTTGATCTGGTCCGGCGTGAACGTGTAATGCCAGTCCCCGCGCTGCGCCACGATCGGCGTCCTCCCCGGCTCCGGAATTGAAGACAGCGGCACCTGATAAGCCTGGCCCCCGCCGCCCCCGGCACTCCAGTCCCCCGAGGACTTCCCCAGGTTCTCCGAAATCTGCACATTCATCGCATACCCCGGATTCCACCACGTGAACGCCCAAGGCTTCGTCTTCGCCGTGCACAGTGGATTCCGCATGATCGGCTTCGTCGCTTCCCACCACGAGTCGTTGTGGATCTGGTTCAGGTCCGTGTCCGGATAAAGCTGGAGCATCACCGTCTCATGCCAGTGCAACTGGTCGAACCCACCCTTGCCGTTCGGAACGTCCGCCCGCGGCGCCGGCAGCTTGTTCGAGTTCTCCGACGCATAGCTCGCCAGCAGCGCGCCGATCTGCCGCATGTTCCCGATCGACTTCGCCGCGTCCGCCCGCCGCATCATTTTCGGCCCCACGCTGAACGAAGCAACCGCCAGCACCGCGATGATGACAATGACCACCAGCATCTCGATCAGCGTGAACCCGCGCTTCGCGGACAAAAGGGTGGGCAGGCGGTATGAATGAGGGTTTTTATTCATGACTACTTCCTTTTGTCATATGATAATAAGGCATGTCAACGCCCAAATCGAAGATATATCGGCATCCCCGGAAACCGCCCGGAGACAGGGTTTTGTCCCTCAAGAAGCGGTTTTCCCTCCCTCCTGCCGCCACGAAACCACCTGGTTTTCAAGGCCCTCCGCCCTGAAAACCAACTTTCGATATTGGCAGACGCCACTTTGGTTGAGAGCACCGCCTCTTTACCCTATAAATGCCTCCTTCGTCCTCCCCCCATCCAATTCCTCCCGCCTGCCTACCGTTCTCCCCGACAAAACTTTCCCGCTAACCCGCCTGACAAACACCTCTTCTTCCGCCCGCTCCGCGCCTTTTGCGTTCCGATCTTTCCCTCACCTCAATTTGCATTTCTCGTACGGTTTTCTGCCGGAAATGACAAAAATCGACAAATCCTAACCCCCTTTATACGGCAAAATGCCGCCAAAACACCCCATTTCACCCCTTCTCAAGCCACTCTCCATCCCCACCCGAAATTGCAACCCGCCAACAACGAACAACTTGCAACGAACGCCAACTTCCCCGCATCCCCCGAAACCCCGAATTTTTCCCGAAAACGTTGGCAAATGTTGTCATTTCCCCCTCCACCCCCTCATCTCAGCCCCCGCCAACTCCCATAGTCCCTCAACTCTCGACTGTCTCCCTGACCAGCCCCGTGCTTGAATCCCCATATGCCAACGCTCCCGCATGACCCCACTCCCGAACTCCTCGCACCCGCGGGGAATTGGGACTGCGCGCGCGCGGCCGTCGCCGCCGGGGCCGATGCCATCTATTTCGGCTTGCCCCGCTTCAACGCCCGCCTCCGTGCGGACAACTTCATCGAGCGCGACCTGGAGGAACTCATGGAATACCTCCACCGCCACGGCGTGAAAGGCTTCGTGACGATGAATACCCTCATCTTCACCGGTGAGATGGAGGCCGCCGAACAACAGCTCCGCAAGATCGCCGCCGCCGGGGTGGATGCCCTCATCATCCAGGACCTCGGCCTCGCCAAGCTCGCCCGCCTCATCGCGCCGGAGGTCGAACTCCACGCCTCCACGCAGATGACGATCACCTCTCCCGAGGGACTCGCCTTCATCGAATCGCTCTTCCCCATGGAGCGGGCCGTCCTCGCCCGCGAACTCTCCATCAAGGAAATCGAGCGCTTCCAGGCCCGCAACACGCAGGACCTGCACCTCAAAACGCCTCTCGAGGTATTTGTCCACGGCGCCCTCTGCGTCGCTTACTCCGGCCAGTGTCTCACCAGCGAATCGCTCGGCCAGCGCAGCGCCAACCGCGGCGAATGTGCCCAGGCCTGCCGCATGCCCTACGAAATCGTCGTCGACGGCGTCACCTGCGAACTCGGTGCCGTCCGCTATCTCCTCAGCCCGCAGGACCTTGCCGCCGTTGATCTGGTTCCGGGCCTCGTCCGCGCGGGTGTCAAATCCTTCAAAATCGAAGGCCGCCTCAAATCCCCCGAATACGTCTCCGCCGTCACCCGCGTCTATCGCAAGGCCCTCGATGCCGCGATGGCCAATCTCGAATCTCCCGTCACCGACACGGACCGCTACGAGCTGGAGATGACCTTCTCCCGCGGCCTCAGCACCGGTTGGTTCGCCGGCACCAATCACCCCTACCTCACCCACGGCAAGTTCGGCAAAAAGCGCGGCCCGCTGCTCGGCACC
>CAXTTX010000355.1:0-6002 GCA_964247045.1 uncultured Verrucomicrobiales bacterium
GTGCCACGTTCGTTGAGAATTACAACGAGGGGAATGGGTATGACCGCAACTTCGGGTTCCTCTCGGAGCTGGAGGCTTATGCTCCCTGAGCGCCCCGGCTTTTACCAATAGAGAAGGATTCCTCTCTATAGGACTCGGCAGAGCGCTTGCGTACCGGAGCGGGGACACTCTTGTCCCCGTCCAGAGCACCGGTCTTCGATCCCAAAGGGATCACAGATGATTCTCGACAGTCGAAAAAGCTATGGCTAAGAGGCTCCCTGAACAAGCTTCTACTTAATATGAAAGATGATAGTGAACGCCATGGAGTCTGCGCGCTCTGCGGATTTCCTGAGTTGCTTCAAGCCTCGCACATTGTTCCAAAATTTCACAAAAGAAGACAAAGATCAGCAGCCAGCGAACGAGGAGGCATTGTGGCGATAAAAGAAGGCAAAAGCAGAACTGATCCTAATCCGGGAGGCCGTTCAGAGCATCTTTTATGCAGGGAGTGCAAGCAAAAAATAGGAAAATGGGAAACTTACGCAGCGAACTGGTTTTATAATTTCACTCCTGCAATCTCATTAATCACGTCCGATGGAACCATCTACGGACATATCAAATATCCCGAGTTCAGGTTGTATTGTCTCTCGGTACTTTGGAGAATGTCTGCAAGCAGCCTCCAGTATTACAGCGATGTCAAATTGCCAAATGATCACGAAAATTTGATTGGAGAAGCCCTCCGTCAAGCTGACACCTTGGATCAATGCTACGCTGTAGGGCTATCTAGGATCACATCGATAGATGGAAGTGATTTTGCGGCATCAATTCCACCCTATAAATTGGAAGTGGACGGCCGTCTGAGCTTTCATCTCTTGGCAAATGGATTCATGCACGACTTTTGGATTGCTGGATATGAAGCGGCTCCTGAGATTTCCGCGTCGGTTTTGCGACCCGAGGGAACATTGAGCGTGCCCAACTTCACCTACGAAGAGCACCCCTATGTCTCAATGGTCATGAGGCACAATCTCGATAAGCATCGCGACAGAAGTTGATGATTTCTTCAGTTTCCGGAAGCGCGGGACCAGGGAGATAATTCTCTTGCCCACGGAGCACCTGAAGGAATTCCGCCTATCATTTTGTGAGAATGGGTGCCCGGTTCGGCGGAAAAATTTTAATCCGCCGCTTTGAGAGGACGGCTCCGCGACCATTGCGTCCCCTTTTCCGCTTACTGATCACCAGGCACTCTCAAATCATCACTCCCCCTCCCAGATCCAATTCATCTCCACCTCGATGTCCGGGTGGATGCTGTGGTGCACCGGGCAGCCACGGCCGGCGCTCTCCAACAACTTCCTCTCCGGGTGATCGGCGGGCAGCGGCATCTTCAAATCCAGCTCAAGGCGCTTCACCCTTCGCGGCGTGTCCTCCGACATGAACTTGCGGACGGTCACATCCATCCCCTCGAGGGAAATTTCCTTCCGCTTCGCCACGATGCCCATGACGGTGGCCATGCAGACTCCCAGCGAGGTGGCAAGGAGGTCGGTCGGTGAAAAGGATTCACCGCGGCCGTTGTTATCCACCGGCGCATCGGTGGCAATAGTGGTGCCGGAGGGAACGTGGGTGGCGCTGCAATGCAGGTCGCCTTCATATTGGATCTTGATTTCAACCATGGGGATTCGCGGGAACGGTGTGTTTGTTAGTTAAAAAATTGAGCTATTCGGGCTTCGGCGGCTGCACCTTGGCGAGGACGATGCGGAAGCCATACATCACGTCCTGATAGGTCGGCGGCACGGCGTTGCGGGATCCGGTTAGAAGGTTCTCGGGCTGGTAGGTGTTCCAGCCGCCGCCGCGGAGGACGCCATACGGGTCCTTGCCCAGCTTGGAATAGTCGTCCTCCACCCATTCCTGGACGTTTCCGCTGATGTCATACAGGCCATGGGAATTGGGCGGGAACGATCCAACCGGGGAGGTGTTGGCATAGCCGTCGTTGTAGCCGGGGATCGTGCGGTCAATCTCGACCCCGTTCGCAAGTGCCGCCGTGACATCGGCATAATTGCCAATCGGGTCGTTTCCGTGAAGCCAGGCAACGCCCCAGGGGTAGGTCCTTTCCTTCCGCGCGTCGCGCCAGATCGGGCTGATCCCCTCTTCCTCCTGCACTCCCGCCATGGCGCTCCATTCCAGGTCCGTCGGCAGGCGGTAGACGTGGGTTTGTGCAATCCGCTCCGCCTTGCGTTCCTTTTGGGTGAGCCACTTGCAGAACTCCACCGCGTTTTCCCGTGAAACGTTCACCACGGGATCGTTTTCCGTCTGTTCAAAACCGGGCGGGCGGGGAGCCGTCTTCTTCGCGTCCGCTACGAAGGCCGCGTAATCCTTGACCCGCGTTTCCCACACGCCCGCCATCAGATCCTGGCCGATGGGGGCGAACTCCATGTCGATGCTGTTCTTCCACGGGCTTCCGAAAACCACCCCGAGGTTCTTCTCCATGGTCACCGTCCGCGAAACTTTCTCGCCGGGTTTCACGGTGATGGACTCGGTGCGCGGCTTATACCCCTCCTTGACCAGATAGAGCTGCCAGTTGCCGGGCTTCACCTTGGGCCGCGAGAGGAAACCGGAGCGGTCCGTCGAGTCCACCAGGGAGCTCTTCGAGGCATCGGCGGCGAGATTCATGTACACATCCACACCCGGCGGATCGGTATTGAGGACGATTTCCCCGTAGGAGATCTGGCGGACCCCGATGTGGAAGGGCTTGAGCCCATCGCGGCGGGCACGTTCGCTCAGCGCGGGATTCTCGAAGGAACTGTCCTGATTGACGATCACCTCGTATTCCTCCGTGAGCCTTCCGCCCTTGATTCCCGCCTCCTGGAACCAGCGGCAATAGCCCTTGGCCTCGCTCGCCGTGGCAAGCGCCAGTTCCATCGGACTTCCATTCTCGGAAAAGGGAATGAACTCCGCGGATTCATTCGGCCGCTTCGCCTCCTTCGCATACGCTTCCCAATCTTTTCTGCGGACGAAGCCAGAGCTTTCATGTTCGTCACCGACGGGCTGATACTGGTTCCCCAGGTGGTCGGTCCACGTTTCGCCGGTCTTCGGCGGCTCGAAGATCTGCAACTTCGCATGCTGGAAGATGGGTTCCTTGAGCGCGGCCTCCGTCACGGTGCCCTTGATCTGGTAGGGGCTGTAGCCGTTCAATTTGACCGTATACTCGTAGGTTTTCCCGACCACCAGCGGGAAGAAGCCGGTGGGCGTGGTGCCCAGCGAGGCACCGTTCGCGTCGAACACCTCGCCTCCGGGTGGGTTGCTGGTGATCTTGATGAGCGCTTCCTGTTCAGGGATCGCGACCGCGATCGGCGGCTTGCCTTTCACCCAGTCGCTGTCCTTCACCATTTCCCAGCCGGCCCAGCCGGTGAAGCCGGCGAGAATCAAGGTCGTCATCCAGACGGCGCGTCCGCTCTGGCGGCGGCGCTTGCCACGTTGCATCCGGCGCAAGGCATCGGCGAGGTCCGAGGCGGAGGAAATCTTGCGCTTGGAGATGCGTGGTTCGCAGACATCACAGATGATCCGGTTGAGCTCCAGCCAGCGCTTGCGGTCCAGCCCCGAGGGCATGGCGTCCGGCAGTTCCGGAAAGGACAGCCGGTCCTTGCCGGTGGCGATTTCATACAAGACCTTGCCGAGGCTATAGACGTCCGCCTGCGCGGAACCCGGTCCCTCCGGAGGAACGAAGCCTTCCGTGCCGACAAAGGTCCGCTGGCCGCGCAAGGCCACCAGCCCGATGTCCGCCAGCTTGGCGCGGCCGTTCACGAAGATCACGTTGGACGGTTTCACATCACGGTGGGCCAGTCCCCGCTCGTGCAGGTGATCCAGCGCTTCCGCGAGCCGCAAGCCCACGTCGATGCAGGTGCCTATCTCCCACTGCACGCCCAGGGCCTGCTGGGTGTCCGCGCGCAGGGTCCGCGGCTCGTATTCGATGGGGTTGATTTCCTGGCCGTTGGCGACGTCGTCACCGAGCTCCATCACATAGTAATAAAACACCGGTTCCTTCGACCCGGCGGCCTCCACATTGCGGCCCACGTGAAGGATATTCACCAGCGCCGGATGGTCCCGCGAGATCGGCTCGAATTTGAGAATCCCCTCGAACTCGCGTTCGAACCCGCGGGTGTCCTCGAAGTCTTCCCGCCAGACCACCTTCACCGCCCGCAACGCGCCAGTGACCCCGCGCGCCAACCACACCTCGCCGTAGGCCCCGCCACCGATCTTTCGCAAGACCTCGTGGTCGGGAATCACCGGATTCGGGCGGATCTTAATCGGCATCGTCTTCGTCCTCGAGTTTCGCCAACTCGCGCTTGAGAACCGCACCCACCCGGTGCTTTGCCAAATAGACCTGGGCCATGCTCACGTTGAGCTGGTCCTGCACCCGCTTCGCGTCCCATTGCTTGATGACGTAGCAATCGAAAATCTGGTATTGTTTGGGCGAGACCTGCGCCTTCACCCGGGATAAAGCGGCGTCGGCCACGTTTTTTTTCCATTCCACGTTCCACAGGCGCGAGAGCACGTCGCCGTTCGGGTCCTCCACGCGGTCGATCACGGCCGTTTTCCGGTCGTTTTCCCACTCGCCCGCCATCATCGCGGTGTCCTTCTTCCGCTTCCGGAACTGGTCGTTGATCCGCCACCGGGTCATGTTCATGAGCCAGGTCTTGAAGGATCCCTGCTCCGGATCGTAGAGCTTCTTTTTACTCTGCTTGGCGATCGAGAGGATCGTCTCCTGCACGCAGTCGAAGGCCTCGTCCTGGCGGAGTCCCGCTTTCACCGCCACGGAATAGATCAGCCGCCAGTAGGTCTGGTAGAACTCATCCCAAGTCCTCTGGTCCTCCCAGTTGTCCAGCCGGGCAATCAGGCTCTTCCGGGTTTTTGCATACGCCTGCACCAGGATCGCGTCCCGATCATCCATTTTCTCCTCGTCGCCCTCAGACATTAAGAACTGTTTAACTGAATCCCCCGCCGGTGTCTTTCACGGATTCCACTTTTTCACAAGCGGCTCAGGTTCAATTTTAAAAAGATCCTTCAACCCTTCCAAACCATCGTCAAAACCGAAATGTCACCGATCTTATTTACAAACGGCGTAGTTCTCATGTAGCCTCCGCGGAGTCACTCAACCGTGTTTGCGACCTTCATCCGTCGTGGACTCCCCCCACGGCGAGAACCATGTCACCCACATCCCCCCCCCTCAACCCCTCTCTAGCGGTCGAGCGGATCCGCGAGATTATCGTCGGCCGCCACTTGGAACGCCTGGAGCAACGTGTCGTGCGCCTGGAAGCGACCGGGACGCCCGCGCCTGCCCTTTCCCCTCGTCTGGAGGACCGGCTGTTCGCCCACGAGGCGCAACTGGAGGCCCTCAAGGAGGGGGTCAACCGGCTGGTGGATACCACTCGCGAACAGACGGAGCTCCGGATTCTCCAACTGCGTGAGGAAACCCAGCGCCTCGCGGCCCAGATCCAGCAGGTCGCTGCCTTGAAAGCCAGTGAACCCGCCGCACAGCCCGCCATTCACCAGTTGGAGCGGAAAATCGGCACGTGGCTCACCGAATGGCAGAGTTCCTTCCATCGCCATCTGAATGACCGCGACCAGAAGCTGGCCGACCAGTTGCGCGGTGAAATCGCCACGCTCTGGGAAGACACGGAATCCCAGCTCACCCGCTTGGAAAGCCGGACCGCAGACCGCGATTCCATCGAGGAGCGATTCAACCGGATCGCCCTCGCAGCCCGTGCCCTCGCCGAGTGCGCCTCTCTCCCTCCAGTTTCCGCATCCGGGCCCGGAACCCGGTGATTTCAGGAAACCTCTCCCTCCCCCCTGACCCATGTCCTCTCAGCTCTCCCCCTTCCCGAGTCCATCTGCCGGCCTTGCCCCCCGAAGCGTAGGCTCGCAGCCGTTCTCGCCGCTTCCCACCCCGGAGGAGCCATCTGTCCCGCTGGGCCGCCCGGTTCTCGCGGCGCTGCCCTCTTGGACACCCACGGTTTCCACGGCTCCCCGCAATT
>CAXTTX010000356.1:0-1489 GCA_964247045.1 uncultured Verrucomicrobiales bacterium
ACCGATGAAGAAGCCGCCGCCGCCTTGTTTGATGAGCGTGCCGCCGGTCATGTCCACCGTGCCGGTGCCGCCGCCGCGGCCGATGGCGAGCCAGTTGTTCGCGGTGACCGTTTCGCCGGCGTTGATCTTCAGCGTGGCGTTGGCACCGATGCCTTGTCCGATCTGGGTTTCCCCACCGACGTTCAGCGCGCCGCCGCCCAGGGTGATCTGTCCCGTGCCCGTGGAGACGAAGTTGCCCGTCGTCGCCAGGCCGGCAAGGCCGACGTTACCCGCGCCGCTGATGTTCAGTGTGCCGATGGTGCTTGTTGGTCCGCCGAAGGTTTTGTTGCCCGCGCCCTGCAGGGTCAGGGTGCCTGTCCCGCTGAGGCCCGCGAAGGTGTGGGCCGTCGCGTTGGTCATGATGAGGGTGCCTTGTTGCACGGCCACCGCACCGGTGAAGGTGTGGAAGTCCATGTCCAGGGTCAGGTCGTTCGCTCCGGTTTTCTGGAAGCCGACCGCCGTGCCCAGCGAGGTCATCGCGCCGATGTTCGCGGCGTTGTAAGTCAGAGCGCCGAGTCCCGTGTCGATCGCGACGGCGGAGCCTGCCTGCATGTTGGCGGAGGTCAGCATCGTCTGGAAATCCGTTTGCGAGACGCCGCCCGCGCCGATGCTTGCGCCCAGCGCGCCGCCCGCCTGCACGGTGATGCGGCCCGGCGTGTTCCAGCCTGGCAGTGCCGCGGTGGTTCGCGCGATCAAGGAACCATTTTCAACGGTGATGGCTCCTGTGAAGTTGCTTGCCGTTCCGCTCAGGATCAGGGAGCCGGCGCCGCGCTTGGTGAGCGTGTCGCCGTTGCCGCCGAGATCGCCGTCGAGCAGGCTTTGGCCGATGTTGATCGCGAAGCCGTTGGTGTTGATGATGGCGCCGCCGGATTTGATGTTCGCGCTGGTCAGGCCTTGCATGAAGGTGGCGCTGCTGCCACGGGCGAGCAGCGTTCCTCCGTTGAAGTTGAAGGTGGAGGTGCCGGCCACGTTCTCCGTGATGACCTGAGTGACTCCCAGTGTGCCGCCATTCAGGTTCACCGTGGCCGATCCCGTTCCGCTGTGGATCAGGTTGAGACCCGCGAGGTTCGCCGTTCCGCCAGTTAGATTGAGCTGGGCGCTGCCGCTGCCGGTAACGTTGCCGCTGCCGGGGGTCAGGTTGGATGATTCTCCCAGCCACGTGGCGGAGGCGGTGCTGTTGAGCGTCCCGCTGCTGATGTTGATAATGCCGACGGCAAGATTGCCCGATCCAAGAACGAGGTTGCCGCCGCCGGTCTTGTTGACGGTGCCGCCCGCGATGTTGAGCACTCCGGTGCCGCCGGCGCGGCCGACCGCCAGCCAGTTGGAACCATTGAGGATACCGCCGTTCGCGTTATAGGTGCTGTTGGCGCCGACCCCTTGTCCGATCCAGATCTCGCCGCTGCTGGCGACGGTGGACCCGACGGCGCTGGCGCCGGCCCGGCGGACGCGG
>CAXTTX010000356.1:1499-1819 GCA_964247045.1 uncultured Verrucomicrobiales bacterium
GGCGACGGTGGACCCCGTCTGGGTCACGACGCCGCTGCTGGCACCCCCGGCCAGTGGCCCGAGGCTCAGGCCGCCATTGATGGTCCAGTCTCCCGTTCCGGCGGTCACCTGGAGTTCGCCGCCGTTCACGAAAGCACGGTCCGTGATGAGGGGCTGCACGCCGCCGACCCAGGAGGCCGGCACGTTGAATGGCCCCGTGCCTCCGCCCCACGTGATGTCGGCGGCGAAAGCTTGGGTGGAGGACATGCTGACAACGATGGCCAGCAACGGCAGTTGGGACGTGAGTCCCGCCAGGGTTTTCTTGGGTTTCATGGGGTTTG
>CAXTTX010000356.1:1829-4288 GCA_964247045.1 uncultured Verrucomicrobiales bacterium
TGTCTTCGGGGGAGCGACCATCGCCACCCCTCGACGCCACGGTGCCTGTTTGGAGGCATGCGTGTACCACTCCGTTTGAAAGCCAGATCGCCATGAAATCATGCCACCGCTCCGGTGCCTCATGGGTAGTCGGCGGGCCGGGGTAAGGTCGGGGGAAGGACTTCAGGTTCGTGGGTTGCGAACGAAAGCGGATCGTCTGTGGGTTTCGTGATCCGCCACGGGGATTACGCCCCGGCCTTGTATACCTCAAGGTTTATCTAGGTGCGGACAAGCGCGTGGATCCGGGCTCCAAGGAGTTGTTAGTTAATTGTTAGATCTGGTGGTATGTTTTGCAAACAACTTAAAACCAACAAATTGTGATCCTGTTAAAGTGGATTTCAAATGATCCAGGCAGGCGTTTGGCGGTCCCTTCATGTGTATTCGGAATAGCCGGTCGTGGACGAAAGTCCCCTGGTGAACCACTCACCTTCAGCGTTTTGGAGATGCATGTCAGCGTCTTGAAGATGGCTTGCAGTGCCCCGGGCGAGTGTACATATTCCAGTGATGAAGACTTGCCTTTGCCTGCTCGTCATCGCGTGTGCTTCTTGTGCCACCACGCCTGTCCCTGAGGTTGTCGCGCGGACGATTCCCGGTGCCGGGGCGCGTCCGGTATCCGGCAATCCGGGCCCGAAGATCGCGGCCTATTGCCGGGCGCGTGAAGGCAGCAAGGTGGGCAACGGCGAGTGCTGGACGCTGGCCGACGAGGCCTTCAAGTCCGCGGGGGCCAGGCGCCCGGGGCTGGACATGCGGGTGTGGGGCAGGGAGGTGAATCCGGCGAGAGAAGGTTTGAAGGCGGGGGACGTCATCGAGTTCCAGAACGCGCGGTTCACGGATGGCATGATCACCGGATCGGCGCACACCGCCGTGGTGGTCGGGGGCGGACCGCAAACCTCTTTCACGATGGCGGAGCAAAATTGGGGCAAGAAGACGGTGCGCGTCATCCACATGGATCTGACGAAGCGGGTTTCCGGCAAGGTCCGCGTTTACCGGCCGTGATGATCACTCCTTTTCGTCCACCGTCTCGTCGCGCTGATAGATCGGGAGCTGGCGGTAGGGGACGGTGAAGGCGAGGATCATCATGGAGGTGCCGTAGATGCGGCCGGCCTCGCGGCTGGGCCATGAGCCGTCGGACTCCTGTTTCTGGAGGTAGGTGGCATACATCCACGGCGCGTATTCCGCCCAGTAGCGGCCGCCGATCTGGAAGGAGGCCTGGGCATTGTAGTAATTTCCATAGAACTCGAATTGGTCGCCGGGCAGTTCGCGGAAGGAGGCCATGATGTAGTCGGCGGCCTTGATGGTTTCCGGCGTGCCGTGCTTGCCGCAGAGTTCCAGGCAGAGCAGGCCCATGCCGGTGAGGGTGCGCTTGTGCTCGTGGGTGTCCATGTAGCCGAACGATCCGCCATTGGGGTCCTGATGGCGCGTGAGGTAATCGACGGCGGCATTGATGGCGGCATCCGGCACCGCGGCGCCGTTGAGCTTGGCGGAACGCAGGGCCATGAGGGCCCAGCCGCTGCAGGAGGTATCGCTGTCCTTGGAACCGGGCTGGTAGCGCCAGCCGCCGCGGTGCTCCTCTTCCTTTTGGACCGATTGGGCACGGAGAATGAGCGCGAGGGCTTTTGGCAAGGTGCGCTCGATTTTCTCCTGTCGCGCCGGGTCGACCATGCCGCTGACTTCGGACAGGAAGAGCGTGGAGATATTGTGCGCGTACATGGGGCCGGTGCCGGCATTGCCCTTCTGGAACAAGCCGTCGTCCTTCTGGCTGTCGAGGACGAGGTCGATGCAGCGGTTCAGTGTTTGCGCGTGCGTGCCTTCGGTCGGAAGATAGCCTTTCGACAGGAAAGCCATGCCGACCAGCGAGGGGATGCCGGTGGAATCGCCGTAGCCTTCCGGGAAAGTTCCGTCGGGCTTCTGCGCGCGTTCGAGATATTCCAGCGCGTTTTCGACCGCGGGATCCACCTTCGCCCGCCATTCGGAAAAGACCGGGTCGGTGATGGCCTGGGACAGGAGGCTGGATGTTAGAGCCAGCCAGGTAGCGGTGAATGTCGCGAGGGGTTTCATCATTTTCCGGAGTTGCGGGACATGCTTTCGAAATAGCCTTTCACCAGTTCGCGGTATTCCCCGGGGATCGTGCCGACTTCACCGGCGCCGACGTCGGACTTGAGGCTGGAACGGATCTTCGCCCAGTCGTCGGAACTGATGCCGAGTTTCGCGAGTTCCGGCGGGACGCCGGGATCGTCTTCCGGTGGGCGCGGGCCTTGTTGCGGACGGTTTCCCGGCGGGCCACCGGGTGGCATGTTAGATGGCATGGGGCTTTTGCCCTGCATTTGTTGCCGGCCTGATTGAGTTGCCTGGGAAAGGGCCTGTGCGGCCTGGCTTGCCTTTGAAGCGGCTTCCGCGGGGCTGGAGCTGGAGGCGGCTTG
>CAXTTX010000356.1:4298-5992 GCA_964247045.1 uncultured Verrucomicrobiales bacterium
GGAAGGCTTGTGCCATTTCAGCGGGCGAGGGTTGAGCCCGCTGGGCATTCGGCTGCTGGGCGGCGGCTTGTTGCGCCTGTTGGGCGAACTCGCCCGCCGCGCGTTCCAAGGACTCGGCGGCCTGTGCGAAGTTCTTTCCGGATTGGCCGTGCTGTTGCGAGGCCTCTGGCATTTTTCCTTCCTGGCCTTTCTTCGCGGCTTCTTCCGCGCGTTCGCCGCCCTGTTTGCCGTTGTTCGCAGCTTGCTGCATCGCGCCATTGCCATCGACCTGCGGCATGGTGGCGATCTCTCCGGCCAAAGTGTCGGCGGCATCCGCTTGGGCAGCCTGGAGTTTTTTCATGGCTTCCGCGGTGTTGCCCTTCGCGAGTTCATCCAAGGCACCCGCGACTTGCTCCTGGCGGTCGGCCAGAGTTGCCAGCGCTTCTCCTTGCGTGGCTTGTTCGAGCTGGGCGGCGGGTTCGTCTGCTTGTTTGTTGTCTGACGCTTGCTTCGCGGATTTTTCCATCGCTTGTGCCGATTCATTCGCGGACTTCGCGGCATCGGCCATGGCGCCCTTGTCGATCTGGTCCTTCGCCTCGTTCGCGGCGGCGGTTGCTTCGGGCAGTGAATCCGCCAAAGCGTTGCGTGCCTCGCGGGCGGCGGCGAGTTGCTCGTTCGCCTCGCGGGCGATTTCCGCCTGTTCTTTCGCGATCGCCTTTCCGAGTTGTTCGGCGGAGGTTTCCTTCGCTTGTTGTTCGAGGTCTTGCTGGGCCTGTGAGATTTCACGCGCTTCCTCGGCGAGGGCTTTTGCCTGTTGGGCTTGGGCCATGAGTGCCTGCGCCTTGGCATCGGGACGTTCGCGGAGCTGTTGTTGGATCTGCTGTTCCATCTGCCGCTGCTGGTTTTTCCAATCATCGGGGAGCTTTGCCGTTTCCATGTTTTCCTCCGCCTGGCGGGCGAGTTCCTGCTGGCGTTGCGCCATGTCCATCAAGCGGGCGAGATCCTCTATCTTCTGCCGGTCCTGTTCCATGGCATTGCGGATCTGTTCCAGTTGCCGCTCGGCCTTCTCCGCGTTGTCGCGCGCCTGCACCAGCGTGTTTTCCCGCTGCGAGGGCTCGTCCTTGAGTTGGGAATTTTCCAATTCCTCGCGCGCCTTGGTCACGAGTTCGGAGGCTTTTTTCAAATCGTCCGCCTTCGTGGCGTGGACACTTTCCTCCATCTGCTTGCCGAGTTCTGATAGGATCTGTTCCGCCTTCGCGAGGCGTTCTCCCGATTCCCTCAGGTCCTTTTTGGCATTGTCGTTCAGGTTGGTGTTCTTGATCTCGCCGCGGTGCCAGTCCATGCGCTCGCGTCCCTCGCGGGTGGCGCGCAGGGCCTCTTCGATTTTCTGCCGCGCGCCGTCGTGCTCGTCGCGCAATTCCTGGCGGGCGAGGGACTCCGCGCCCTGGTCGATGCGCAGCGTGATCCACTCGGAAAAGCCCGTTCCCGGACCGCCCTCGTCCGATGGCTTGTGATCGTCCGCCCGCACACGAACACGCAGTTCGCGGGCGCCCTTGTTTTTCGATAGCAACGCGCCCACCGAAACCACGGTCTCCCCGCGGTAGATCGCGGGCTCGGACAGTCCTTCCCGCGGTGGCAGGTTGGCGGTGATGGATTCCTTCGTGGCCCCATCCGCCTCGACCTCGACCTACACCCCCGCGAGACCGAGATCCTCG
>CAXTTX010000357.1:0-3529 GCA_964247045.1 uncultured Verrucomicrobiales bacterium
CCCTTGCGTTGCCGCTCAGTCGTCCTGGCTGCTGAGGTCATCCGTGGTGTTTTCCATGCCGTCCGGCCCGCTGCTGTACATTTCGTAGTCGCCCGGCTTCTTCTTGCCCGGGAAGCGGTAGCCGTAGTCCTTGCCCCACGGATCCATGGGAACCTTGTCCATGATCTTGGACCAGCGGCGCGGCACCGGATTGCTGCCCGGCTTTTCCGTCAGGGCCTTGAGACCCTGTTGGGTGGAGGGGAAGGAACCGGCGTTCAGCTTGTACATCGCCAGCGCGCTGTCGAAGCTTTTGAAGTCGCCTTCCACTTGGCGCAGCTTGGCCGCGTCGCCGATGCCCTTCATGGCGAAAATGGCGCCGCCAAGGATCATCGCGATGATGCCGAGCACGATGACCATTTCCAAAAGCGTGAAGCCGGCGTTCCGGCGGCGGGGGCGGAGAGATGGGTTGGTGATTTTCATTTACGGATTATTGAGGTCTTCGGGAGCCTTTCACGGATGAAAACGCCGTGCGAATCAAAAGTTGTCGGGAAAATCGCGGAAAGATCACCCGGCCGTCACCGGGAATTTCTTGCCAGCGGGCGGGGATTCCACCACCCCTTCTCCCTCGCCAAGCCATGAACAAAGTTCTCATCATCGGAGCCGGGGGAGTCGGCAGCGTCGTCGCCCACAAATGTGCCATGGTTCCCGAAGTTTTCGGGGAGATCACCCTGGCTTCCCGCACCCTTTCGAAGTGCGAGGCCATCGCCGCCGACGTGAAGCGCCGCACCGGCCGCGACATCGCCACCGCCAGGGTGGATGCCGACAATCCGGAGGAAACCGCCGCCCTCATCCGCAAAACCGGTGCCTCCCTCCTCATCAACGTCGCCCTCCCTTACCAGGATCTCCACTTGATGGATGCCTGCCTGCTCGCCGGCTGCGATTATCTGGATACGGCCAACTACGAGCCCCTTGACGTGGCGAAATTCGAGTATTCCTGGCAGTGGGCCTACCAGGAAAAGTTTCGCGAGGCCGGCCTCAGCGCCCTCCTCGGTTCCGGATTCGACCCGGGCGTGACCAATGTCTTTACCGCTTGGGCCCTCAAGCACCATTTCGACGAAATCCACACCCTCGACATCGTCGATGTGAATGGCGGAAACCATGGCAAGGCCTTTGCCACCAATTTCAACCCGGAAATCAACATCCGGGAGGTCACCGCCGAGTGCCGCCATTGGGAAGACGGAAAATTCGTCGAAACCCCGCCGATGTCCCTCCACCAAGCCTTCACCTGCCCGGAGGGGGTCGGCACCTACGAGATCTACCGCATGTACCATGAGGAACTGGAATCCCTTGTGAAACACATCCCCACCCTCCGCCGCGCCCAGTTCTGGATGTCTTTTTCGACAAACTACCTGAAACACCTGGAGGTCCTCCAGAACGTCGGCATGACCCGCATCGACCCTGTAATCTACCAGGGAGTGGAGATTGTTCCCTTGCAATTTCTCAAGGCCGTTTTGCCGAATCCCGGCGACCTCGGGCAATCCACGAAGGGCCGCACTTGTATTGGCAACGTGATCACCGGCGTGAGGGACGGAAAGCCCAAGGCAATCTACGTTTACAACATCTGCGATCATGAGGCCTGCTTCGCTGAAGTCGGCTCCCAGGCGATTTCATACACCACCGGCGTCCCCGCCATGATCGGCGCGAAACAAATGCTCTCCCGGGCTTGGAGAAAACCCGGGGTCTGGAATATGGAGCAACTCGACCCGGACGCCTTCATGGCGGATTTGAACGCTCACGGCCTCCCGTGGCAGGTTCTGGAGCTCAACGCCGAGCAAGCTGCAATGTTGCAAGTTGCTTGATGGTGCGTCCTTACATGGTAGTTTCCGGATTTTGCTTTGAGGCTTGAATTTCCTCTTGTCAGGCGGAATTAGCCCGAGCATCTTCCGCCCATGAATCGGATGAAAACCCTCTCCTTGCCGCTCTTGTCCCTGCTGGTCGGCTTCTCCGTCGTACCTGCGCGGGCACAGGTGTCCTTTGAGGTGAGCAGTCTAAAAACGTATCGCCAGAACAAGGCCGGCGTACAGTTCCGCGGGGGCACATTCAATGTCCACGCCCAGGATGGTTCCGTCGCCTACATTGGCCAATGCTCCTTCCCCCAATATTATCCGCCCGGCGTCTTCATCAATATCTGCGCTCCCGGTACCACCGGGTTCGTCACCGCTGGCCGCCTTGGCAACGCCACCATTGCCAATCCTTATCTCCTGGTGACGGCCATCCAACCCGCCATCATCATTGCGCCTCGCCGGCCCGAGGAGGTGATCTTGAAAGCCGCTCCGGCTTCTACCCTGCCCCGTCCCTCCGGCGGCTTCGCGGAGGACAGCATCTCGATTTATTACAACCTGCATGACTCGGTCAGCAGCCAGGAGTTCACAATCACCAACTACGACATCCAGCGGACTTATTCGAAGAGCCAGCGCGGCAAGTTCGATGCCGACATCGTTCCCGGCGTTTACCACTATGAGTTGCCCCGGATCGGCAGCCTGATTCAGCCCGCGGTCATCTCGGCGGTGATTTATCCGATGGTCGAGGGCAAGTTCACCAAGAACAACAAGGAGAGCGGCTTTGAATATGCCGCGATCAACGGTGGACTGAAGTGGAATAAGGCGGGCTACGCCCAGATGAGCTACCTCAAGCCCAACATCTTTACTTGGAAGGGAATCGAGCCCAACAATGTTTTCGCGGCGGTCGATGTCAGCTATTTCTCGCTGCGCGTTCCGATTGATGACAACGACCCGAATTCGGGTCTCGATCTTACCGACAATTTCCTCGGCACGCAGCAGTCCTATTTCCCCGCCTTCGCCGCCAGTGGCGACCCGAAGGTGCTCCTCGCGAACGTCTTCGTCTCAAAGTTCACGACTCCGCCCATCTTCCTGGGCGGTATGCGCGCCATTGCCGAGCTTCAACTTTCCCGGAGTTTCGCGACTGGCGGTGTCACCTATGACTTCTCGAACCGGAAGTTCCAGCTGCCGGTTGAAGTGGTCAACAGCTACGACGATTACAAGAGCATCGCCCTTGCCTTGCGCAAGAAAGACGGCAATATCCTCCAAGATGCGGACGGTGACGGTTATAACAACCTCAACGAATGGATCCTCGACAGCAATGCGGGAGAGAGTGGTAGCATTCCCGCCCAGCCTCGGGCGGAAGCCCATGCTACCGAATTCGATGAACCTGGATTCAATGTTATCCGCGCTCCTTATTTCGGATTCACCATCGAGAAGAAACTCGGCACGGTTCCCAATGTAATTTACACCCTTCAACGGAGCACGGACAACGGGAAGACGTGGACGAAATTCAAGTCCGACGCCAACTGGTCGGTCCAGACTGTCCGCTTGGCCCGGGGTGTTCTCGCAAGGCGGGAAAATGTCCCGGAGCGCGTCCAGATCCGGGTGGAGAGCAATTCGGGCGATCAGCCCGCCGGAACCGAGAACGATCGCTATCGCGTCAAAATCACGTTGCGGAAGAAGAATTGAATCTCGAAGGTGAGCCATAC
>CAXTTX010000357.1:3539-5990 GCA_964247045.1 uncultured Verrucomicrobiales bacterium
ATACGGAACCAGCGGTCTCGGGAATCGAATGGGTGTAATCAGCAAATTCGGAACCGCCGGTTGATGAGTGCGGATATGATTGACAGCGCGGAGGGACTTGCCCTCCTTTTGGAATCCAGCCGCAACGGTGCCGCTCATCCGGTTTGTGCCATCGATACCGAGGCAGATAGCCTCCACCGCTACCGCGAATCCCTTTGCCTGATCCAGTTCGCGGATCGCGGGCAGTGCATTCTCATCGACCCGCTTGCGATCACCGACTTGTCTTCGCTCGCTGGCTATCTGGCGGACGCCACCGTCTGGATGCACGGTGCCGATTACGACATGACCATGTTCAAGCGCCAGTTCGGCAGCTTGCCAGCCGTGGTCTACGACACCCAGATCGGGGCCCGGCTTCTCGGTGCGCGGCGCTTCGGCCTCGGCAACCTGGTGGAGCAGTATTTTGGCATTGAGCTTTCGAAATCCTCGCAGAAGGCGGACTGGGGCAAGCGCCCCCTTTCCCCGAAAATGGTCGAGTACGCGCTCAATGATGTCCGCTATCTCCTGGAGATGGGGGACATGATTGTCGCCCAGCTCAAGGAAAAGGGCCGCTACGGGTGGTTCGAGGAAAGTTGCCAGGCCGCCCGCAGGCGCGTGCTTGAGCGGGACGATTCCAAGGAGGAAAACTGGCGCGTCCAAGGCTCCGGAAAACTCGATCCCTACGGGCTGGCATGCTTGCGGGCCCTTTGGCAATGGCGTGACTCGGAAGCGAGATCCTGGGACAGGCCTTCCTTCATGGTCGCTCCCAACAGCCAGTTGCTGGAGTGGAGCATCGAGCTGGCATCGAAGAAGAACATCAATCTGCCCGGCCACTTCCGCCCGGACCGCGTGAAGCGCTTCCGCGCGACCCTCGCCGCCGTCGCCGAAATGCCACAGTCCGAATGGCCGGAACGCCCCACCGGAAAACGCCGCAAGCGCGACCGCGATTTCGAGCGCAAGGTGGACGATCTCATCAAGGCCCGTGAAACGGCCGCGGAGAAGCTCGATATCGAAGGCTCCCTGATTGCCCCGCGGGCCATCCTGGAGTCCATCGCCGCCGGTGAGGCCCAGCCGGAAGAGGTCTTGCTCAAGTGGCAGGTCGGCTGTCTCGGCATGGAGGCCTGAGAGTCCTCCGGATGGAGGCTTGGGCGCGTCCCTTCATCTTCTCCTTGATCTATCAGCCCGCAGGCCGCATTTCCTCCTTTGATGTTGCCAGACCCCCTTCAGGCACGGCTGGTCTTCACTTGCCCCGCATGTGGAATGCGCCTTTCCGTGGATGGCGCGCAGGCGGGCATCAAGGGGCCTTGCCCCTCCTGTGGAAACGAGGTCCAGGCACCCGGTCCCACGCCTGCTTCCGCTCCTCCCGCTCGGGCTGCCGTCGAGGTTTTTCCGCCGGAGTTTTCCCGCCGTGATTCCTCTTCCGGCTCTTCCCGCGGCATGTCTTCAGGCCGCCGCAGGGGCAGCATCGTGGCGGATTCCGCGGTGGATCGGGGGCACCTCGACCACCGCGAAACGATGAAGAGTTTGTTCGTGATCGTCGTCTTCATCCTGGCCTTCGGCGCGTGCCTCGCGGTCACTTGGTTTTTCAAGGATTGGATCGGCCATTGATGTCTTGTAACCTCTTTATAACAAACGGGTTGTTTTATATGATCCGGGTCTGAAAAAAACCTCGTTTTCCGTACGAAGTTCCTTGTCTCCGGGGGCGCGTTTTCGGACCCTTTCGCGTCCTATGTCCGAGACTCCGAACGAGACGCCTAAAGCCGAAACCCAGGTTGGCGCCCAACAACAATACGATGCCGCCCAGATCGACAAGCTCGAGGGCCTCGATGCTGTTAGGAAGCGGCCCGGCATGTACATCGGCGACCCCGACGAGCGCGGTCTCCACCACTGCGTTTTCGAGGTTCTCGACAACTCGATCGACGAGCACCTCGCGGGCTATTGCTCCCGCATCAAGGTGTCCATCCACGTGGACGGTTCGGTCTCCGTCGCGGACAACGGCCGCGGCATTCCCGTGGACATGCACCAGAAGTTCGGCATGCCCGCCGTCGAGCTCGTGCTGACCAATCTCCACGCCGGCGGCAAGTTCGGCCAAGGCGCTTACAAATACTCTGGCGGCCTCCACGGGGTAGGCGCCAAGTGCGTCAACGCTCTTTCCGATTGGTTCAAGGCGGAGATCATGCGCAATGGCAAGGTCCACCTGATCGGTTTCGAGCGGGGGAAAACCACCCAACCTTTGCATGTCATCGGCGAGGTGGATCCGTCCAGAACGGGGACGATGATCACCTTCTTCCCGGACGCCACGATCTTCGTCGACACCATCGAGTTCAAGTTCGACCGCCTGTCCACCCGCCTCCGCGAACTCGCGTTCCTGAACCCGGGTCTAACCATCGACCTCGAGGACGAACGTCCCGAGTCCGCGAAGAAAGCCACGTTTTA
>CAXTTX010000358.1:0-806 GCA_964247045.1 uncultured Verrucomicrobiales bacterium
ATGGTGGCTCAAGGTTTCACGCGTCCGCAGCGAGAAAAGCACCGCTGACTTCAATGCCTCCAACAGCCCCCGCACCTCGGTGCCGGGCAGCTTGGAGACCTGGGCCGCGAAGTCTGCCCGTCTCAGTGGCGAACTCGCCCGCGCCCAGGCCGGCCTTTCCACCGCCAAGGCAAAGCTGGCGAACGTCGCTCCGTCCGATCTCTCGCTGAGGGAGCCGGTCAGCCCCGTCGAATAGGCCCCATCGAACAAGCCCGCTACCGCCCGATGGGTCCCGGCTGCCCGTCTATCGGAACGAATCTGTTTTTCCCACGATGTCCAGCTATCGCAAGGTGTCTAGTTTCCACACACCCTTGTTTCTGAATTCCCGCATTGCCCTGACCCGCAGGATGTTTTGAAGTCCGCTTCGTGCGATACGAACCCATTTCACCCGACCTTTTCGTCACCAACCGCGCCAACCTGCGCGCGCTGCTCAAGCCAAACAGCATGGTCATTGTCCACGCCAATGACATCTATCCGACGAACGCGGACGGCACGATGGCCTTCAAGCAGAACAGCGACCTGTTCTATCTCACCGGCGTGGACCAGGAGGAAACCGTCCTCGTCCTGATGCCGGACGCGGTCGACCCGAAGGAACGCGAGATCCTTTTCGTGAAGGAAACCAGCGAGCTCATCGCCATCTGGGACGGTGAGAAACTCGGCAAGGAACAGGCCCGCGCCGCCACCGGCATCGAGCGCATCGAGTGGGCGCACAACTTCGACAGCTTCCTCCACCGCATGGTCCCGCAGGCGGACCACATTTATCTCCC
>CAXTTX010000358.1:816-5947 GCA_964247045.1 uncultured Verrucomicrobiales bacterium
CCGACCAACGAGCATCTCCGCGCCAGCGTCGTCGTGGAGACCCGCAACGCCCGCTTCATCAAGGAATGCCAGTGCCGCTATCCCCTCCACCGCTACGAGCGCCTCGCCCCGCTGATGCACCGCCTCCGGATCATCAAGGACAAGGAGGAGATCCGGATCATGCAGCACGCCTGCGACATCACGGAGGCCGGCTTCCGCCGCCTGCTCGGCTTCATCAAACCCGGCGTCGGCGAATGGGAAATCGAGGCGGAATTGCTTCACGAGTTCGTCCGCCGCGGCTCCCGCGGTTTCGCCTACTCCCCGATCATCGGCACCGGCAAGAACGCCTGCGTCCTCCACTACCTGGAAAATGACAAGGTCTGCCGCGATGGCGAGATGGTGCTGATGGACGTGGCCGCCGAATACGCCGGCTGGGCCTCCGACCTCACCCGCACCGTCCCCGTCAACGGCCGTTTCACCAGGCGCCAGCGCGATGTCTATGATTCCGTCCTGCGCGTGCTCCGCGGCGCGAACCAGATCCTCCGCCCCGGCAACACGCCGATGGACTATCAGAAGCAAGTCATCGAGCTGATGGAGCGCGAGCTCGTCAACCTCGGCCTTTTCACCGCCAAGGAAGCGCGCGAACAGGGCCCGGACAAGCCGCTGGTGAAGAAGTATTTCATGCACGGCACGTCCCACCACCTCGGCTTGGACGTCCACGACGTTTGCCCGCCCCACGAACCCTACGCGGAAGGCATGGTCTTCACCATTGAGCCCGGCATCTACATCCGCGAGGAAGGCCTGGGCGTGCGATTGGAAAACGATGTCGTCATCGGCAAGACCTCGAACCACGACCTCATGGGCAAGATTCCCATCGAGGCGGAGGAAATCGAGGCCCTGATGAACGCGCGGGGGTGATCCCGCATCCCGCTGTTAGCCCGCAGCAGTTGCCGGAGTTTTCCGGAATGCCCGCCACGCGAAGAACGCGGCGGCAAGCGAAACCACACACGCCACGTAAAATGGCAGGCCGGGCAGATGCAGGCTCCGCTCCGGGGCGATGGCCCAGGCAAACAACCAGGTCCACAGGATCGGCGCGACGACACCTGCCACGCTGGTCACGCTGTTCAGCGCACCCTGCACCGCGCCTTGTTCATCGGCGGGGACGGACTGGGAAATGATGGACTGTGTCGCCGGTGAACCGATACCCGCCAATGAACCGATGAAGATGATCGCATAAATCATCCAGCCCTCCGTGGCCGCACCGTAGCAGGCCATCGCGACAGCCATGATCAGCAGGCCCGCGTAAACGCCGCGGCGTTCACCGATCACCTTGAGAATCTTGCCCGCGAGGCCCGCCTGCACGACAGCGGCAGTGATGCCCACCAGCGCCAGCGAGAGCCCCACCTCCCGGCTCGTCCAGCCATAGCGGTTGCCGGTGTAGAGCACCCACAGGCAGGGATAGATGTTACCCGCGACCATGGTGAGGAAATGCGTGCCGGTGAGGCCGAGCACCACCGGCCAGCGGGCGAGCGTGCCCAGCGCCTTGAGCGGATGCGCGCTGGACCAGTGGAACGGCCTGCGGTTTTCCGGCGCGAGCGATTCCGGCAGAACAAAGGCCCCGTAGAGCCAGTTCATCAGCGTGATGCCCGCCGCGACGAGGAAAGGCACACGCAGTCCATGATCCCCTAGCAGCCCGCCAATCGCCGGACCGGCGATGAAACCGAGGCCGAAGGCCGCGCCGATCATGCCAAAGCCAGCCGCGCGTTTCTCCGGCGGCGTCACATCCGCGATATACGCGCTGGCCGCCGAGAAATTCGCCGCCGTGATGCCCGAGACGATCCGCGCCAGATAAAGCCAGCCGATGGTGGGTGCCCACGCGAGCACCAGGTAATCGATACCGGAACCGAACAGCGAACCCAGGATCACCGGCCGCCGCCCGAAACGATCCGATAGATTACCGAGCACGGGCGAGAAAACGAACTGCATCAGCGCGTAGAGCGCGCCCAGCCAGCCCACCGAATGCGCCGCGGCCTGGACGTTTCCACCCTGCAGTTGTTCCACCAGCTTCGGCAGCACGGGCACGATCAAACCGATGCCGAAGACATCGAGAAAAAGCGTGATGAAGATGAAGATGATCGCGGGCTTCGGGCGGGCCATGGGCGCGGAAGAATGGGCGCAAGGAAGGATGTGGACAAGGGCGTTTCAGAAACAACCGCAGCCGGCAATCCTTCTCGACACGGCATCGACCGCGGATGAAAAATGAAATAATGAAAGGAAAACGCCGGGTCGTGGCATTGCTAACCGCCTTATGGGTGGTGGTGGCCGCGTGGATTTTCTTTCCGCACGGGATCAGCGGGTTGGTCAATTACATGGGAAAGAAAAAGGTCCTGGCTGAAATGAACGCCACCGGCTCGGCCTGCAGGGAAATCCATCTGGACCGGTGGGGACGCAGTCAAAGGACCTTTCCGATGAACCGGGTGCCCCTGGAAAGGAACCTCTTCCTCACATGGGTGGCCGCGTTACCACCCGACGGCTCCGTGTCCGGCAGGTTTTCCAAATGCTGGGACCCCCATCACAGTATCCGTTTCACGATGGCCGATGGCGCGGTGGCCGAACTGGAGATCTGCTTCATCTGCAACGAATTTGAAACAGAAGTCGCCGGCCGCCGGAAAATTCCCGAAGACTGGCGCGAGCCATTCCGGGAACTTTTCCGGATGCACGGCATCACCGACAAGGCACCGACCGAAGAAGAAATCGCCCGCCATTGGGAGAAGATCGACCAGGAGCCTTGAGGAATCGGGAAGATGCCATCCCGTGAGGGCACGGGTCGAAAGGAAGGCATCAGAGCGCCATGGCGTTCAGCATGCGACAATCGAAGATGAAGGACGAAGGCCCTCAATCATCGACCGGCGCCACAGCAAAAGCCTCACGCCAGCGCGGCCTTGCGCAATTCCAGCACCTTGATGGGCGGCACGTTGAACAGGCATTGCTCGCTCCGCGAGAGATCGAACAACTCGTGGTCGCCGATCATCGTCGAGACCTGATAGGTGATGAAGACCGTGTCCGGTCCCATCGCCAGCGCGATCTTCGCCAGCAATTGCTCCCGCATGGACTTCTCCATGATCGTGAAGGGAATGCCGGAATAGATATAGTCCGGATTCGTGATGCCGAGTTCCTCCAGCGTCTCCGCGAGGTGCATGGCGTCCGCATGGACGACGGTCACGCGCTGGTCGTGCGCGAACTGCTTGGAAAGGTGGGCGGCGAAATGATCGTCCAGCTCGATGAGGATCAACCGGGAACCCGGGTCCATCCTGCGGACGATCTGGCGGCTGTGGCAGCCCTCGCCGGGACCCAGTTCGACGACCACGCGGGGCTTCGAAAAATCGATCCTCTTGGCCGTCTTCCGGGTGAGGAATCCCGAGCTGGGAACCAAATAGCCCACACGGATGGGGTTCGCCAGCAGGCGCTTGAAGAAGAGAAGGCTCATGGGGTTATGCGGGGTGAATAAAGCCCCTATTTGGCGATCCGTCGAGCACGAGATTTACGATCAAGGCTTCTCAAGGGATTTCAGCTCGATGTTCCGGAACCAAACCGGGTGCCCCTCCGCCTGGAGGGCGAAATGCCCGGAGGCCAGAAGTTTGGCCGCGCCGAGCTTCAGCAGCTCCTGGGACGGCGCCAGCTCGCCCCGGGGATCGAGCTGCGGGTGTTGGAAACGCAGAACTTCCACACCGTTAATGCGGTGGATGATCTCGTCGCTGCCGTGGACTTCCACTTCCGCCTTCACCCAGGTCTCCGGGGCAAAGGTGGGAGCGCTGGAGTCGATGATGTGCTGGGTGACCAGTTTGCTGTCAATTTCCACGTTGGTGCCCGGGGTGCAGAGATTGCCGGTCTGGCGCTTGCCCTTGCCCTCGTCCGCCAGAAACTGGAATTCCAGGCTCACCGGGAACTCCTGCGGGACGGAAATACTCGTTGGCGGCTGGGTGTGGATCATCACGCCGCTGTTGAAATTCGTCCACGCCGGGGCGTCCGGCACCCTCGTCCCCATGAAGCGGTATTCCATCCGCAGGATGTAATGGGAGTAGGAAATATTCGAGTACAGGTGGCCGAACTGCCCGTCGAATTTCTCATAGCCGTCGTAGGAAACCTTCAGGATACCGTCCTCGACGCGGAAGGTGTTGGCGAAGTTTTCGCCCAGCGGGTGCTTGGTGATCTTCGGCGTCCAGCCATCCAGGTTCTTGCCGTTGAAGAGGGAAATCCACGGTTGCTCCTCGGCGGCGGCGAAGCTGGCGAGCAAGGGCAGCAGGGAAAGCAACACGGCCGCGCGGGATAAGGCAGGATGGATTTTCATGGAGGCCCATCCATAGGCAATACCCCCCGCCCTGCCAAGCCGGACTTGCCCCCCCGTTTTGAGGATGTGCCGAAAAGCCACAGCCAGACAAAGGTCAGGAGAATCGCCGCCAGGCCGACATGCAGCACTTGGACCCACGAGTAAATGTGGACCTGCGACATCACCACGCCGAGCACCATCTGGGAGAGGACGATGCCCAGCACGATCTTCTCCACCTTGCCCGTACCACCCTGCCGGTGGCGGGAAGCAAGCAGCCACGCCCAGACGGCGACGCCGAGCACGGCCCAGGAAAAACTGCGGTGGATCAGGTAGATGCCATCGATCTCCAGTTTCCCGATCCAGCTTTCCCGCGGCACATTGAGGTTTGCCTTGGCCAACTCATCAGTGATCTCGCGGACCTGGGAGCCAAGAATGCCCTCGGCGATGACGACGAACAAAAGCAACCCGACGGCGAAGCGGAGTTGCTTCAACGGACCCGCTGCCATTTCGATACGCCAGCAGTTTTCCCCTCCCCGCCAGATGCAGTAGACGAGCATCCCGATGAGGCTCATCGCCAGCGCGAGGTGGGTGGTGATGACCACGGGATTCAAACCGCTGGCCACGACCTTGGCGCCCATCCAGGCATTGATGAGAACCACGACGAGCGAACTGAAGGCCAGCCAGAACACCAACGGCCGGCGCTCGCGCTGCCAGAACGCGGCGATGAAGGTGGCCATCGAGAAA
Organism: uncultured Verrucomicrobiales bacterium; assembly: GCA_964247045.1. GTDB lineage: Bacteria > Verrucomicrobiota > Verrucomicrobiia > Verrucomicrobiales > Akkermansiaceae > Luteolibacter. The sequence continues at coordinate 5,867 of CAXTTX010000358.1, forward strand.
AAGCCGACCGGCAGGCTGGAAAGGCGGTTGATGAACTCCGTCCAGACGTGGCGCGGGTTGAACTCCGCGCGCAAGCTCGCC
>CAXTTX010000359.1:0-5934 GCA_964247045.1 uncultured Verrucomicrobiales bacterium
TCGAGTGCAAGCGTCCCGACCTTGACAAGGGCGGCGAGCGGGCGGTGGTCGAGGTCCGGCTCGCCTTCGACCAATCGGTGACCGGCCTGTCTGCGGAGGACTTTGTTGTCACCGGCGGGACCTTGGAATGGTTCATCCCCGACGGCAACGGCTGGCGGCTGATCCTGGTGGCCTCCGGACAATCCACCATGACGGTCCAGCTCAAGAACAACGCCGTCGCCAGCGTGGGAGGCCTGCCTTCCATCGCCATGCCCTTGATGTCCATCCCGTTCATGATCCCCCGGCTGGAAGCCGAGGCAGAGACCTTCAGCCGGGTCAATTTCCAGGTCGTGTCGGATCCTGCGTCCAGCGGCGGCGCGCACATCTGGCTGCCGGAAGGAAGCCGTGCGGACACCTCGTCCAGCACCAGCTACGCCGCTTACCCCTCCGGGCTGATGACTCCCCACGCGCAGAACTACCGCCTCCGCGCCTGGACCCGCGCCGACAATTCCACGAGCAATACCTTCCATCTCGTTGTCACTAATTCGGGCATGGGCAGCAAGCTCTGGCAGACCAACCAAGGACCGGGCGAAGTCGGCTCCGGCCAGTTCCACGTCGGCTTCGCCCGCGATGCCGGCGGTGCCCCCTATTCCTTCGCCTTGGCCGCGGGAAACATCTCCATGCAACTCTATGCCGCCGAGGACGGCACCCGCCTCGACAAGATCGCATTCATCCCCGACCGGCCCTTCGGCATCTGGTCGGCCACCGTCGCCTCACCATCTCTAACACGGACCGCCAATCTTCATTTCACCTCCGCCGTCACCGGCCTGGCCTTGACCGACTTCGAGACCTTCCAAGGCACCGTCACCGCCCTCACAGGCAGCGGACAGGACTATACCCTCACCTTGGCCCCATCCTCCGGAAAGATGCTCGTCCGGCTCAGGGATGGTGCGGTCGCGGATGAATTCGGCGGCCTTTCCCTCCCCTCCCCCTGGCATTTCGCGAGCCTATATGATACCTACGACAAGTGGGCCACCTCACTCGGGCTCTCCTTCTCACCGGATAACGACATGCTCGATACCGACCGCGACGGCATCGGCCAGCTTGCCGAATACGCCCTCGGCCTGGACCCCACCAAGTGGGATGCCCGCCCGCTCAATCCCGCCGATCCCGACACCCGCGGCCTGCCTTCCATACTAACAGAACCAACAGGTCCCGGCCGCCGTCTCAAGATGACCTTCGATCGCCGCCGCTGGAGCAACTCCGTCGGCTATACCGCCGCCTTCACCGGGGACCTCCTCAACTTCTCCCGCCACGACGACTTCACCGGCCAGACCGAGATCCTCGACGAACAATGGGAGCGCGTCACCGTCCCCGACGCCTCCGCCACCGGCCAGGAAAAATCCCGCTTCGGGCGGCTGGAACTGGACCGCAAGGATGGTCCTCCTTGATGAAGCTAGGCCCGGGAAACCTGGGTCCGCCCCATGGCATCCTGCCCTCGGCGCGACAAGGCCGTCTCCGGGCGCTGGCTGTATTACGGGCGGAAGTGAGGTATCCCCACCTTGTCCAATCTTCCCACCGGGCAATGTGCCCGTCGCATATTTCCCCTTGGAAGCATTGGCGCTGATAGAATTGCAATTCCGCGGACCCGGTGTACCCAGTTCAGCCCCGATGCTCCATCCTTTTGAAAATCCCCCATGGGTTTGATCCGATCCGCGTGCAAGATCGGGACCCTGGCACTTTGCGGGATTGCCCTCCGGGTAACGACAGCCCGGTCCACGGCGGCCTCCATACCGGTCGATCCCTATTTCAACGGGGTTTTTCCACAATTACCCGCAGGTGGCGACCCGTGGTCCACGGCAAACGCCTTTCCCAACCTGACCTTCGTCGATCCCATGGACGTGAAGGAAATTCCCGGAACCGGCGAACTCCTCGTGGTCGAAAAAATCGGACGGATCCGGCGTTTCCCCAACACTCCCGCGGCCTCCATGGCACAGGTTTCCACCGTCCTCGACCTGGGGACGAAAATCCAGGTATCCGAAGACCAGGGACTCTACCGTCTCGCCTTCCACCCCGCCTTCGGCCAGTCGGGAAGCCCCCATGCAACCGAGGTTTTTGTCTGCTACAGCCATCGCCCTCCTGGCATGCCGGACAACCCGGACCAGAGCATGTGGCGGCTTTCCCGTTTCAACTGGCTGCCGACGGTCGGTGAAATCGATCCCGCGAGCGAATCCGTTCTCATCCAGCAGTTCGACCCTCATCGCTGGCACAACGGCGGCATCCTCACCTTCGACAACAACGGCTTCCTGCTCGTGAGCTGCGGCGACGGCGGCGGTGCCAACGAGCAATATGGCTTGGCCCAGAAACTCGACGCGGGATTCTTCGGCGGCATCCTCCGGATTGATGTGGATAACAATCCGGCCCGTTCGGATCCGATCACTCGGCAACCGCTTTCCCTCAACGGCGGACCCGCGGGCTTCCCGGCAAGTTCGTCGCAGGGCTATGGCATCCCCAAGACCAACCCCTTCACCGGACCTTCCGGGACGATCCTGCGCGAGTTCTACGCCATCGGCCTCCGGTCACCCCACTCGGGATTCCATGATCCCGTCACGGGCGATCTCTGGGTGGCGGACGTCGGACAAGCGGCGCGGGAGGAGCTGAACCAGGTGAAAGCCGGCGGTAACTACCAGTGGCCCTTTATGGAAGGCACCCTCGCCGGCCCGAAGACCCGCTTCGACTTCCCCGCAGTCGTCGGGGCCGAGACGCCGCCGGTCTATTCCTACGACCACACCGGCCGCGGCTGCATCATTGGCGGTCTGCGCTACCGGGGCACGAAATGGGCCTCACAACTCGGTGGGAAAATCATCATTGGCGACAACCTCAGGGGGTCGCTCAGCGCGGTGGCCCTGGACTCCGGTGATGCCCCGCCAACGGTGACCGACCTGACCTTGGATGTCCGCAAGGGCATCTATCTGGGAATGTCCGGAATCGCCAGCGATTCCGCGGGAGAAATCTACATCATGAACCTGAACGGCCAGAGCCAGGACGGGGGCAGGATTCTCAAACTCGTTCTCGGCACCGTTGCCGGCCCCTCTCCGCCCCAGCTCCTCTCCGCCACCGGCCTGTTTACGGACACGGCCGCACTGGTGCCCTCTCCCGCCTTGATTCCCTACGAGGTCGCAAGCCCTTTGTGGTCGGACGGTGCCCTCAAGAAACGCTGGATCGCGGTTCCCTACCGGGGTGCGCGTGATTCAAATTCGGAAAAGGTCGCTTGGTCTGGGGCAAACTGGACCTTTCCCGCCGGCACCATCTTGGTGAAGCACTTCGAAATGCCGGTGGACCAGCGCAATCCATCAGTGGTCAGGCGGCTGGAGACCCGCGTGATGGTCTGCACCTTGGACGGTAAATACGGCGTCACCTACAAATGGAACGACGCGGGCACCGACGCTGTGCTTCTAACCGCAGGCGAGGACAAGAACTTCTCCGTCACCCGCACCGACGGGACAACCGAACAGCGAACATGGAGCTTCCCGTCCCGCTCGGACTGCATGCAGTGCCATACTGCCGTCACCGGCCAGGCGATCGGCCTCCGCACCCACCAGATGAATCTGACAGTCCCGCGCCCCGGTTCCGGCGAACTCCTCAATCAACTTTCCCTGCTCAATGAAGAGCAGCTGTTCACGCCCGACATCGGCCAAGGCCTGATCGACGCGGCCCTCCAGTCTCGCAGGGTGGATGACTTGTCGGCTCCCATCGAACACCGGGTCCGCTCCTATCTGGATTCCAATTGCGCCCATTGTCACCAGCCCGGGGGCTCCGTCCCTTATTTTGACGCCCGCCTGCAAACCCCTTTGAAAAACCAGGGACTCATCAACGCGGCAATCAAAGGCCAGTATTCCCTCCCCGGCGGAAGTTATCTCAAGCCGGGCAATCCGGCCCTTTCCGCAATGCATGTCCGCCTCGCCAGCAATGCCCCCGGCATTGCCATGCCACCTCTAGGCAAACACGTCACGGACACTCAGGCGGTGGCCGCATTGACCCAATACCTGCAAGGACTCACCGCCGCGGAGTTCAATACCGTGCCGGTCACCGCCCGCTACGTCCGCGTCACCGGCACCGCCGGCGCATCGGGATCCGAAAGCATGGCCATGGCGGAATTTGCCGTGCTCGATGCGGAGGGCAACAAGATTACCGGCTCTGCCGTAAAGGTGAGTTCTGTCACCAGCGAGTCCGTGGCCGGCAGCAGCGCACGCGTCCTCGACGGCAATCCAGCGACCTTCTGGATTTCTGCCACCACCGCCACCCTGCCCGAATCCATCACCTTGGATCTCGGCAGTATCCGGAGCATCGGCGGCATGGAGTACCTGCCCCGCCAGGATTCTCCGATCGGCCGGCTGATGGCCTATCAGGTGGAATACAGCAGCAATAAAACGTCTTGGACAACCATGACCTCGAAGACACTGCAAGGGTGGGAAACGCCATCCGCGGCCACGGATCGTTTTGACGGCTTCGTGGCGCGCCGGCCCGTCCGGGTCTCCTTGGCCGCGGCACCCACGAGCGTGGCGAGGGATTTCCCCGTCACCATCGTTTTTGATTCCGCGGTCACCGGCTTTAATGTCAACTCCCTGACGGTCACGGGAGGCTATGTTAAATCGGTCCGCGGGAGCGGCTACTACTACGTGGCAACCATCAGCGCCACGAGCCAGGCGGTTTCCATAACAGTCCCCGCGGGCGCGGTGATTTCGGGCACCAACGCCAACCGCGCCTCCACGGTCCTCTCCGTGCAAAGCCAGTTGCAAACGCCACCGCTCGCCACTTTGTCCGGCTTCCCGACCCTCTGCTTGGGCACCTTTGAAGCCCGCCTCTCGTTCGATCAACCCTGCACGGGCCTGGCCATGGACGATTTCACGGTCACCGGCGGGACGCTTCAGTGGCTCATCCCGGATGGCACGGGCTGGAGACTTTTCATCGTGCCCTCCGGACAAGCCACGGTTGCCGTCACGCTCCGCAAGGCGGCTGTCACCGGTGCGAATGGCCTGCCTATGGAAACCGCCGCGCAGGCGTACAGCTCCTACATGGTGCCCCGGCTGGAATTCGAGGCGGAACTCGGCGGAAGGGCAAGCTTCCCCAGGGTGGACGACCCCTCTGCCAGCGGCGGCGCTTATGTCTGGGTCCCGGAAGGCACCAGGCCGGGCAGCAACGAGGTCTTCAACCAGTTTGTGTCCTTCAGCAACATGCAAGTGCCCTATGCCGGAACCTACCGTGTCATGGGCTGGACCCGGGCCGACGATGCCGGCAGCAACTTGCTTTACCTCAACCTCGCCGGCACCCGGCCATGGCACACCAATCTGGGCCCCGGGGAGATCGGCTCCGGCCAGTTCCACGCGGGACTCGCGGGCGATGGCGGCGAGCCCTACAGAATCCAGTTGGTTGCGGGCAACATGTCGATGACGATCAACGGTGGAGAAGACGGCACACGCCTCGACAAGGTGGCCCTCATTCCCGAGCGCCCCTTTGCCACCTGGTCCGGTATTGCCCTCTCCGCCTCCCTTTCCCGCGAGGCCAGGATTCATTTCACATCCCCGGTTACCGGGCTGTCGATGGAGGATTTCGAAACCCTGGATGGATTGGTGACAGGCTTGGCAGGCAGCGGCCAGGACTACACCGTCATCCTCCGTCCGCTCGCGGACAAGATGCTCGTCCGCGTGAAAGACCAGGCGGTCACGGATCAATTCGGCGCCTTGTCCATCCCCTCCGATTGGCACTTTACCCGCTTCCTGGATACCTATGCCCAATGGGCCGCCGACCATGGACTCAATGCCGCCGCCGCGAACGATTCGCTGGACGGCGACCTCGATGGCCTCGGCCAATTCATGGAATACGCCCTCGGCCTCGATCCCGCCAAACCGGATCACTTCATCGTCGATCCCTCGGATTCCACCTCCCGCGGCCTCC
>CAXTTX010000360.1:0-5932 GCA_964247045.1 uncultured Verrucomicrobiales bacterium
CTTCCGCCAGGCCATCGTCGACCGCGACGGCATCGACACCGCCTTCCAGATGTTCGACACCATCTGCGGTGCCACCCAGGAACGCCAGGACGCCCTCTTCGAAATGCTCCGCAAGCGGATGGACCTCCTGCTCGTCGTCGGCGGTTATAACAGTTCCAACACCGCCCACCTCGTCGAGATCGCCGAGCCGGAACTGCCCACCTTCTTCATCCGCGACGCCTCGCGCCTCAAGTCCTTGGAAGAAATCGTCCATTACGACCTCCACCACAAGGAGGAGAAAACCTCCGACTACTCACGCCTCTTCTCCGACGACCGTCCCGTCACCATCGGCATCACCGCCGGCGCCTCCTGCCCGAACAACCTCATCGAGGAAACCCTCGTGAAACTCTTCGAGATGCGCGGCATCTCCCGCGACCGCCTGCAGGACGCGTGAGCTTGTCCCGCGGACAGCCTTGACGGAGCGGGGACCTCTTGTCCCCGTTCATCGTGCTGGTCTTCCGGGAGTGGCGCGGTCAGCAGAAAAAGACAGGTGCTCCGCCCGGGACAAGAGTGTCCCCGCTCCGTCAGGGCCTTCCCCCCTCACAAATACTTCATGAACGCCGTGTAAACCTCACCCGGGATATCCAGCAAACTGTAATCCTTCGACGACACGAACAACAAACTCTGCTTGCCCTTGCCCAGCAACTCGTTGTCCGACCCGAAAATCTGGTGCTCCAGCGTGCAGAACTTCCGGTTGAAATCTGAAACCCGGATCTTCACCGTGATCGTGTCAAACTCCCGCGACTCCCGCACGAACTTGTGCTCGAACGACCGCGTCAGGATATAGAACTTCGTCGTCTTCAGGTCGAAGTCCGGCATCGCCGTGTTGAAGAACAACTCGCGCGTCTTGCCCACGAAAATCGCATACATCCCGAAGTACACATTCCCCACCGAGTTCGTGTCGAAATACGTCGCCGTCATCGAATAGACGAACCACTTGTCCTCGAAATGCCCGTTGGGCGCGTAGTGCTCGCGGGGCGCCACCACATCCGTCCCCGCCGCCACCGTCGCCGTCTTCGCGATCGCCTTGATCGCCGGGATCTCCGAGGCGGCCTCCATCACCTCACCCGCCCGTTCCGTCACCACCCGCAACAGGTCCGCGTTGAAGACCAGCCAGATCACATACAGGATCGGCAGCAGCGAGCCCAGGATCAGCACCGGCGTCAGCGCGCTGAAATAACCGAGCGAGAAAATCACCAGCGACATCGCCGCCATCATGAACATCTTGATCTGCGGCAGCGGGTGCTGCGAATTCGGCACATAACACCGCGCGATCGCCAGCGCCGCGTAGCCCACGAAGAACGACGCGTAGAACACCATGAAGTATTCCAGCTGCAGCCTCGCCACGATGCCCACCAGGGTCACCACGCCGATGATCAAAAAGGTCGGCACCGGCGAGCCCAGGATCTGTTTCGGGATCAGCGAAATCAGCATGTTCTCGCTCTTCTCCACGTTCTTTTCGAGGAACCACTTGAGCGCCACGTAGCCACTGTCCAACGTGCTCAGCAGCGCCAGCCCGAGGAAGATGAAATAGGCCAGCGCCATCGGCCCCATCGTGGTGTAGTTCGCGGAGAAATACCGCGTCACCAGGTCATGCGCGTAGCGGAAGCCGTCCAACCCGAAGGTCGCCGTCGGAGCCACCCCTTGCTTCACCATCACCCAATACGCGAGGCAGCCGTGGAAAATCAGGAACAGGAAAAAGATCGAGCCGCCGAAAAAGTAACCCGCCCGGATCGAGGTATTCTCCCGGTGGATCTGGATCGCACGCTGCCAGTGTTGCAGGTCCAGCCACGGCCCCACCAGCAAGCCGATGATCAACGGAATGGCATAGCCGAAGAATCCCGGTCCTTTCCACGCGTCCGGAAAAGGCGATTTCCATTCCACGGGCACCGTGCCCGCCTTGTTCACCCCCCACAGGATGACACCGATGCATCCCAGCAATAGCAGCCCCTGCATCGCGTGGCCCAGCTTGATCTTCTGGATGCCGAATTCCTCGCCGAACAAACACCCCGCCGCTAGGATGAACATCACGATGCACAGGTAGCTGCCCCACAGCATCGGCGTGCCGAGCTTCAGGGATGCCATCAGGGGCGCGAACAAATACATCGTCAGCGCGAAGACCGTCAGCGACAGCGCCACGATCTGATAGAGATAAAAAACCAGCCGGAATGGCTTCGAAAACTTGTCGAAAAACAGCGCCAGCGATTCCTGCCCGCCGTTGTGGCGCTTCGCCACGCTGTGGGTCAGCAGGCCGAAGATCATCAGCCCGAGCGCGTTCGGAACCGCGAACATGAAAAGCCCCTGCAGGCCGAACATGTACGTCATCTGCACGCTGAAGAAGAGCCCGAGCCCCCACAACCAGGACAGGGCCACGGAATTCCCCCAAAGGAATGCATTCAACCAGCGCAAATTCATAAAGGCCCAAGCAACCCCCATTTCCCCCATGGAGCAAGCCGGATTCTCACAGGAAACCCGGCCGGGGTTGCAATCCGCCGGTCCTTGGCGAAAAGTCCGGCCAATCCTGATGGAAATTCCCGCGAAAGCCATGTTGATCCTCGTCGCGTGCCTGAATCTGGCACACGCGGAGGACGGCGGCTGGATCCCCTTCCCCGGCGGCCCGGGCGGTTGGGAGGATTCCATCCCGGCAGCCACCGGGCGCAAAGCCCTGCTGGCCCTCGATACCCCCGCGGCCATCCGCCTCCGCGGCTCGATTTTCCCCAATCCCCCCGCTCCCGGCAAGCCGGACGCCTCCCGCGCCCGCGCCACCGCATGGATCGCCCTCTTCCCCAGGGAAAAGGAAACCGGCCTGACCATCGAGTGGCTCGGCGAACCACCGCGCGGCTTCACCCGCTTCACCCTGCCCGGGGATGGCGGCTCGAAAAGCACCAGCCAGGCTGGCGACACCACCATCACCCGCACCGTCATCGCCAGCCGCGAGGACGACGCCATCTTCATCCACCTGCTCGCCGGCCACCCGGGAGCCCTCTCTTTCCGGGTGAAGCTCGACCCGCCCGGCGGCGGAAAAATCGCCATCGAGGATCGCCGCCAGCTGATTCACACCCCTCCGGACAACCCCTCCAGCCACCTCTGGGTGCTCCCCTTCGAGTCGGAGGTCACCCCGGAGGCCGGTGCCATCACCGTCCAGGGCGAAGGCGAGGCCCTCGTGATCTGGAATTTCGGCGACAAGGAGGCCATTTCCACCACTCTCACCCGCCTTGGCGGGAAATACGACCCCGGCCACTCCCCGGCCGACCCCACCCGCATCTGGCACGGCGTGCTCGCGAAGCACCTGAAATCCTCCGAAAATTCGCCTTGAGGCGCGCCAATCGGTGGAGAGACTCGCCGTCCGCCCGTGAGAATACCATTGATGCCCCCGGGTCCAGACTCTTAACTCCCCGCGCCGCCTCCGGGTGGCCACCCTAACGATTTCATGATTGAAAAAATCCACAGATATTCGGGCCTGCTGATGACGGTTCTGGTTATTTCAGCCGTCGCGTTCATTTTCGGCGATTTTAACCGCGGTTCCCACGGCGGCTATGGCAGCGGACGCGCGATGATGAAGATCGACGGCGTCACCTACACCGACAAGGAGTTCGACTCCCTGGGCAAGACCTCCCTGGAGCTGGCTTCCGCCCTCGCCCAATCCGGTGACTTCGAGTGCTACCAATTCCTCGCCGCCATGGCCGGCAATAGCATGAGCATGGGCAAGGACCAGAGCTTCGAGCGCTTCTTCACCGCCCGCATGATCCTCCGCCAGGCAAAGGAACAATACGGCATCTATCCGGGCGAGAACGAGATCACGGACTATCTCCGCGGCCTGCGCACCTTCGCCGGTCCGGATCAGAAGTTCAGCCCGGAAGCCTTCCGCAATTTCATCCAGCTCAGTATGGGCCGCTTCGGCATGTCGGAGAAGGACCTGCGCGGACTCGTCGCCGACATCCTTGCTTTCAAAAAACTCCGTGAGGTCGTCGGCGGTGGATTCTCCGCGGACCGCGATGCCGTGGCCAAGAACCTCGCCCTTCAGAACCAGCAGATCTCCGGCGAGATCGCGAAGCTGGACCTCACTCCCTACGAGGAAAAGATCCAGCCCACCGAGGATGAGATCAAAAAGTATTGGGAAAGCATTTCCGACTCCTTCACCACCGAGCCCCGCCGCAAGTTCACCTACATCATCGCCACTCCTGCCGCCGTGCCGGATGCGGAAGCCGACAAGGCCGACGAACCCGCCTCCATCGCGGATGCCGCCGCCACCGACGAGGCGAAGAAGGCCGCCGCCAAGAAGAAGGAAGAGGAAAAAGCCAAGCGCGCCGCCGATATGGCCGAGGCCCGCCGCCTGGAGCAGACCAAGCTCGACGGCAAAGTGGACGACTTCATGTTCGAACTTCAGGAGAGCAAGGGCGCCGGTTTCGAGGAACTCGCCAGGAAAAACGGCTGGGAAGTGAAAACCACCGAGCTCTTCACCCAGGCCGCTCCTCCCAAGGAACTCGATCTCACCATCCGCGCCTCCAGCCGCGGTGGCAAGCTGGTGGGAGAACTCTTTGAAATGCAGGAAACCTCCGATCCCCTTTCCAAGATCTCCGAGGCCATCGCCGTCGGCGAGAACCAGTGGGTCGTCGGCCGTCTCGATGCCGAGGAAAAGTCCCGCCCGAAAACCTACGAAGAGGCCCGCAACGACGCCCGCGCCCAATACATCTCCGAAAAGGCGACCGAGGCCCTGAAAGCCGCCGCCACCGAGGCGATCACCAAAATCAAGGCCGCCATGGGCACCGGCAAGTCCTTCGCCGACGCCGCCAAGGAAGCCGGTATCGCCGAGGTGAAGGAATTCACCAAGTTCACCAGCACCGGCCGCGCCGACTCGGCCACCCAGCCGCAGAACCTCTTCGAACTTTCCAAAAACCTCGATCCCGGCGCCATCGCCGAGCCCGTCATGGAATCCGACCGCGCGTTCATTCTCCACGTCGCCAAGCGCGAGGTCGTCAAGGACGCGAATGCCGAAAAATCCATCGACGCCGAGGTCAACTCCTTCTCAACCCAGGTCGAATACCGCGCCTTCGACTCTTGGCTCAATGCCAGGATCGACGCCGCCAAGGTCGAGGCCCTCTACAAGCAACAGTAAGCCATCCCGCCGGAAATCCTCTCCTCGGACCGCTCGAAGGCGGTCCGAACAAGGCAGGGACCGTTATCCCTAACGGTCCGGTTGGGGCAGCTTCCACCACCAGGGAAGGTCAAGGTCCCAAATAATCCTGGCACCAACTTCTTCCCGGAATCTTCCCGGTTCCCCGTTCCGACACACAGGACCAGATTTCTCAATTCCACGTCAGCCTCTGAGGCCCCCCACATGTCCGCGAGCGACGAGATCAGCAACCTGTTTGACGACGCCAACGGCCACCTCGCCGTCGGCGAAATGGACGAGGCCATTGTCCTCTACCGGCAATGCGTCGCCCTCGATCCCGCCTTCTTCGATGGCTGGCACGCCCTCGGCATGGCCCTCCTCAAGACCGGTGAAGTAAAGGAAGCCATCGGTTGCGGTCTTCAATCCGTCACCCTCCAGCCCAACGACCTCCTCGCCTGGACCAGCCTCTCCCAGATGTATGTCCGCGACGGCAACATCCCCGAAGCCGAAGCCGCCAAAGGCAATGCCCGCATCCTCTCCCTCGGCGGCAAGGTCGTGAGATAAGCCATCTCCCTTCTTGGGAGCGAAGCGACCTGGCGGAGCGGAATGGGAGCGTAGCGGACATGGCGGGCCTGACTTCTTCCAAATAAGCCCGCAAACGCCCTCGTCCCCGTTTCATCTTGATGGTCTTTACCACAACCCACCAAATTCCCCCCCCCCTCCCCCGCCCTTGCATCCCCGCCCCCCAGCGTGTTTCCTTCCCGCCGCATGTTCTACCTG
>CAXTTX010000361.1:0-2625 GCA_964247045.1 uncultured Verrucomicrobiales bacterium
CGTGTCTGGTGGCGGAGCGCCATTTCGATCTTCAAGGGCTGCGGAGTCGGCCATCTGGCGGGCGATGGCTTGCAAATGCCCGGTGCGTTCCTCTTCAAGGACGGCCGCATCATTTCATCCCAACGAGCGCACTCCGCTTCCGATCTGCCGGATCTCCCGTCGCTTTTCGAAGGATTGCCCTCCCCGTCCCGTCATGAGACGGTAAATGCATGACTTCGGTGGAAGGTAAAACCCTGTTGGTCACCGGGGCATCCAGTGGCATCGGCGAGGCACTGTGTGAATTGCTGGTGGAGCGCGGGGCGAACGTCCTCGGCGTGACGCGCCGGCCATCCGTCCTGCCGGAATTCGTTTCTCCGGTCGTCGCGGATCTCACGCAGCGGGACCAGATCTCCTCGATCTTCCAAGGCCTGGGCAAGATCGATGGCCTGGTGAACTGTGCGGGAGTCGCGTATCTGTCGCGGATCACCGACGGAATACCTGCCGACTGGGAAGAGATGTGGCGGGTGAACGTGATGGCCCTCGCCCTTTGCTGCCAACTCTCCTTGAAACACTTTCCGGCGAACGGAGGCCGCATCGTGAATGTTTCCTCCATGAGCGGACACCGCGTGCCGCCCACCGGGGGCTTTTATGCGCCCACTAAATTCGCCGTCCGCGCCATCACCGATGCGCTCCGCGCGGAGCTGAAGGCCATCGGCTCACCGATCCAGGTGGCTTGTGTATCCCCCGGCTTCGTGGATACCCCTTTGCTCGACCAGTATTTCCGTGGCCGCGAGCAGACGCTGGTTAAAACCCGGGAGGCCATGAAAATGCTCGATGCCAAGGATGTGGCCTGGGCGATTCTAACCATCCTTGAAGCTCCCGCCCACGTGGAGGTCGGCGACATTCTCATGCGCAGTTCAGAACAGCAGATGTGAGATGATGTCCACGCGTTATTTCATCCGGCTGCTGGCCTTCCTTGCCACGGCCACGCTCGTCTCCTGCATCGACGGCCGAGAGGAGGTCTGGCTCAACTCCGACGGCAGCGGCACGGCCGACATCACCTACATCATCCCCGAGATGGCCGCAAAATTCCAAGGCGGTGCACCGGGTGTTTCAGCCATGCTTGGTACCTTCCTCGCGGAAACTCCCGCGATCAAAAATCCAAGCCACAAGGTTACAACCCAGGACGGACGGATGACCATTCATGTCCGGGCCTCATTCGACTCCGTTGCCGATTTCAAACAAATCGACAAGTCCCAGGGGGCGGAGAAACTGCCATCGTCCGCATCCGGCCTGACCGGCGATGTCGAGGTGACCCGGGATGGCCGGACGTTCGCCTTCTCCAGAAAGATCAACGCGGCCAAAGCCTTGCCCGGATCCCTTTTCATGCCATCCTCCGAATTTCGGAATCACAAGCTGACCTACATCGTCCACCTTCCCCTGGCCGCCGCCGGATCGAACGCGCTCCGCACTGCCGATGGCGGCAAGACTCTCGTTTGGGAGTTCCCCTTGGCGGAAGCCATCAGGCGTCCAGTCGAGACCCGCTTCAGTGCGACCATCCCGGTTCCCACCTGGCTGTTCGCCATGGCAGGTATGGGAATCGCGCTGGTGGTCCTGCTGGTCTTACTTGGAGTAAAAAGGTTGCGCCGGAGACCGATTTCCCCCCTTTGAATCATGGCTGGCGATCTCAAATACCGCTGGAGCATGCAGAACAATTATCTGGCAGGAATCACCGCGGACAGGTGGTGGAAGCTCCTTCGTGAAACGCGGTTCGCAGTGGATCCGGAGTATTGGCACCGTGCCGCTTTCATTACCTTGGCGAGCCTCCTGAATTCCCGGGCCCGCCGCAAGGAAGACGCCCTCCACCATGAGGCGATCAAGGCCGTTGAGATCCAGCCACCTATCTTCATCCTCGGCCATTGGCGCTCCGGCACCACCCATCTCCACAACCTGCTGTCCCGCGATCCGCAATTCGCATTTCCAAATACCTATCAGGTCGTCAATCCCCTCACCTTCCTCACCACCGAGGGAACGAATACCCGGCGCTTTGCGAAGATGCTGCCGAAGACCCGGCCGATGGACGCGATGGAACTGAGCTTCGACAGCCCGCAGGAGGATGAGTTCGCGCCCTGCCTCACAACGCTCCGCTCGCTTTATCTCGGCATCAGCTTTCCCCGGCTGGAGGATGACTACGCGCGCTATCTTACCTTTGAGGATGTCCCGGACCGTGAGATCCGCGAGTGGAAGGCCGCATTCATCTGGTTTCTCAAAAAGCTCACTTATAAATACAGCCGGCCGCTGGTTCTCAAATCTCCACCGCACACGGCGCGCATCCGGCTGCTGTTGGAAATATTTCCCGAAGCGCGCTTCGTCCACATCCACCGCCACCCCTCGCAGGTCTTCCAGTCCTGCCGGCACTACTACGACACGGCCACCTGGTACAGCTATCTCCAGCGTCCGGACCTTTCGCTCGTCGATGAGCGGATCATCAGCCGTTACAGCCAACTACACGACGCCTTTTTCTCGCAACGCGACCTGATCCCTTCCGGACGCTTTTACGAACTGGGTTACGACGAGTTGGACGCATCGCCATTTGAAGCCGTCCGTTCACTCTATGAAAAACTGAACCTGTCTGGATTTCAGGCC
>CAXTTX010000361.1:2635-5927 GCA_964247045.1 uncultured Verrucomicrobiales bacterium
CCGGATCTTCGTGAGTATCTCGGTTCCCTTTCCGGCTACAGGAAGAACCGCTTTGTCTCGCTCGATCCAAAAGTGCGGGACAGGATCGCGGATGTTTGGAAACGAAGTTTCTACGAGTGGAACTACACGCCATGAGTACCGCCCGCGGAAAAATCGCCCCCGGGCCGCCGGGCCATTTTTTGTTAGGGAATCTCAAGGAGTTCCGGCACGACGTGCTGCGGCTGGTCACGGAATCCACGGCCACCTATGGCGACATTGTCCGCTGCCGACTTGGCCCGAGTGTGGTTCATCTCCTGAATCACCCGAGGCATGTCGAGCATGTCCTCCAGGCGCGGTCGACAAACTACGACAAAGACACGCGCAGTTCCGCCACGATCAAGACCGTGACCGGAGAGAGCCTGCTGACTTGCAACGGAGAATTCTGGAAACGCCAGCGCCGGCTGGACCAACCCGCCTTCCACCACAAGCAGATCGCCGGATTCGCGGAGACGATGACCACGGCCACGGCCGCAATGCTCGACAAATGGGAAGCGCGGTCATCCGGTGACGGTCTCCTGGACATCGCTTCCGAGATGGCCCGCCTGACCTATTCCATTGTCGGGCAGACTCTTTTCAGTTTCGACACGGGCACCGATGCGGGGGTTGTTGACAAAGCCATGCGGGTGATGCTTCCCCATATCTTCGGCCGTCTTGGCAACATCGTGAACACACCCGCCTGGTTTCCTTCCCCGGCCAACCGGCGCTTTCGTAAAGCGCTCGACGGGGTGGATGAAGTTGTTTTCCGCATCATCACGGAACACCGCCGGGCGTGTGAGGACGGCGCGCCACCCTCAGACCTGTTAGGAATGCTGATGGCCGTCCGGGATCCTGAAACCGGGAACGGACTCAGCGATTCGCAGCTAAGGAACGAAACCATGACTTTCCTGCTGGCGGGCCACGAGACGACCGCCAACTCATTGGCATGGATCTTCCATCTGCTGTCGCAAAATCCGGAAGTGGAGAGCGAGCTTCACGATGAGGTTCATTCGGTCCTCGGGGAGCGGATTCCAGTGCTTCAGGATCTGCCAAATCTTCCTCTCTTGAAGCGGGTCATCCAGGAAGCCATGCGGCTCTTTCCGCCCATCTGGATCATCGAGCGGCGGGTGATCAGGGAAGACATGCTGGATGGCTATGTGGTGCCGGCGGGATCGGCGGTAGTGATCTCTCCCTACGCCTTGCACCGGCATCCGGAATTCTGGGAGAGGCCCGCCGAGTTCGATCCTTCCCGGTTTGAAAAGCCGGCTCCCGATGCCTACATTCCTTTTGGCGCGGGCCCGCGCTTTTGCATCGGCAAGGAGTTCGCCATGCTGGAGGCGCACCTGATCACGGCCATGGTCGTGAGGGATTACCAACTCAGACAGGTGCCAGGCAATCCGGTGGAACCGCAGCCGGACATCACCCTGCGGCCCCGCCACGGGCTGATGATGACGTTGCACCGGCGGTAGGAACGCGTCGTCCTAGCCAAAGCCATAGGTATGCAGGGCCGCCACCCCGGCTAAGATCGTTCCTCCGCACGCCCATTTCGTGTGGAAAACCCATCCCATGAAAACCTTCACCGTTATCCCGTTCCGCCCCACCCGCCGTGGCTTCACGCTCGTCGAAATGCTGGTGGTGATT
Organism: uncultured Verrucomicrobiales bacterium; assembly: GCA_964247045.1. Lineage (GTDB taxonomy): Bacteria > Verrucomicrobiota > Verrucomicrobiia > Verrucomicrobiales > Akkermansiaceae > Luteolibacter. Next base: position 4,292 of record CAXTTX010000361.1, read on the forward strand.
CTCATCGTCGTCATCCTCGCGGTTCTTTCCGTCACCTTCTTGAACCGCGGGAAGCTTGCGTCGGCCAAAAGCGTGACGATCTCGCAACTCCGCAACATCCACGTCGGCATCGTCACCTACATGGCGGACAAGAACATTTCCGAACCGCCCGGCGTCAGCACCGGTGCGGGGGATTTTCCCGCCGAAAGCAACATCCCGGGCACTTCGGCGGGACCCTATCCCTTCGGCAATCCGGCCCGCGCCCTTTTCAACGTGACCGAACCCACGGCCGGATATGTCCAGGATCCCTCCTACTTTTTCTCGCCTCTCATTAAGAACCACGTCCCAACCGTCAATGACTACAAACCTAACGCGGCCACCGCCACGAATATCTGGGGAACCTATGCGTGGTTCCATCCCTGGAAGGTCCGCTCTGGAATTCCCCGGGTGGATCCAGCGAAGGAGAACCTGCTCCTGATGTCGGTGTGGTATGATTCCACCGAAGGCAAAAAATTTTCAAAGCAGCATTTCCTCGTGCTCATGCGGGATGGAAACATTGAAAACGCGGGCGAATCGGAATCGGGCAATACCGCCTTCAACCAATGGTCCGGCTTCACCCCACACTGACGGAGCTAACAGCTCATGGCGGCCGCGCGTCCCGCCGCTTCCCCCGTCGCGAAACAAGTTCCCATCACGCGGATGGATGCCTGGGCCTCGTGGTCCGTCGAAATGCAGCGACCCGCGACAAACAGCTTGTCCGTTCCCGCCGGTTTGAGGCATCGGAGGGGGATTCCCGTCGGCCGGTTCTCCTCCGGAAAGCGCAGTTTCGGCCCCCGGTTGTTCTCGCGGAACTCCAATGGCCAGGTGGCGAGGGCGATCTCGTCCTCGAAACGCGTCCCCTTCAAGATCTCATCCCCGGTGAGCACATGTTCGCCCACCCAACGGCGGCTTTCCCGCACTCCCGCCCGGACGGGCCAATGACCGATGGAGGCATTCTTCCAGAAAGCCGAACGCCCCGCCAACCAGCGGATGGTTTCCGAGGCAACACTCCGGCCGCGGGTTTCCAGCACCGTTAGGCAACGCGCATCCAGAGGATCGTAGGTTCCCGCCTCTTCCTCACCTGTCAGGTCGAGCGTGCCGAAAATCTCCCCGGGCCGACCGGATGCCCGGAAAGACAAGCCAAGGGCATCGGACCGCAGGACACCTTCGCGGATGCCCTCCACCAGAAGCCCGGCTGTTTGCAGGCGGATCCCTTCGGTAAGCAACTCCCCGTTCAACACCCCGAAAACATAGGCCGGCCGCTGCAGCCGGGGAGACTCCACCATCGCCGCCTCCACGCTCAGAAACGCCGCCACCATGGCATCTCCCGAGGCATCCACCAGAGCGCGCGCCCCGAATCCGGCCTCACCTCCACGCCCGGCCACCGAGATTGCCCAGTCCTCACCGCCGCGTGAAACCCCGGTGACCTCCGTGTGCAGCCGCGCTTCCAGGAACTTCTCACCGGCGATCAGTTGGTCCGCGATCCGGGCGAACTCCACGGGATGCTGCGGCAGCACATCCACCCGCCCCATCCGGACGGGACCGATACCGGTCGCGGCGATCATGCGTTCCGCCATTTCGGAGGCGAAGCCGGGATTTGCGAATACCGCGCCCGGTT
>CAXTTX010000362.1:0-5915 GCA_964247045.1 uncultured Verrucomicrobiales bacterium
GGCACAGAGTCCGGCCTGCACGGCGGCACCGAGGGCGACCACGCGATCCGGATCGATCTTCAGGCTGGTGATCCGTTTCAATTGTTCGCGCACGAATTCCGTGACGACCTCCATGCGGCTTGCGCCGCCCACGAGCAACACGTCATCAAGCTCCGCGGCCTGAACTCCGCCATCTCTCAGGCAACGGGTCACCACCGGGCGGAGCCTCGCGCTGAGCGCTGCCGTGGCTTCGCCGAACTCCGCTCGGGTCACCTCCGCGAGCGAATCGCGGATGTAGAGGCTCGCGGTTTCGTGGCTGGCGAGCTTGCGTTTCGCATTTTCCACCCGCTGCCGCCATTGGCCGGCAAGATTCGAGGGCGGATGCCACTGGTGCTTCTCTTCCAGATAGTGGCAGAAGCTTTCGGTGTAGTCCTCCCCGCCCAGCCGGCTTTCACCGGCGGAAGCCTTCACCTCGACCACGCCCTCGAAGATTTCCAACAGGGTCACGTCGAAGGTTCCGCCGCCTAGATCGAACACCAGAAGCCGGGTTTCCTGACCCGGGTTTCCATAACCGTAGGCGAGTGCCGCGGCCGTCGGCTCGTTGATCATCCTTTCCACCTTCAATCCGGCGATTTTTGCCGCCTCCACGGTGGCTTGGCGTTGCTGGTCGTGGAAATAAGCGGGAACCGTGATCACCGCGCTGTCGACCGTGATGCCGAGCTGGCTCTCCGCCACACGCTTCAACTCGGACAGGATCATCGCGGAGCAAAGGACCGGGCTCCATTCCTTGCCGCCGAACCGGTAGGCGGCGGAGGTACCCATGTCGCGCTTGAAACAGGCGCGGCCGGAGGATGGATCGACGATCATCCGGTCTTTCGCGGCACGGCCGACGAGAAGCTGGCCGTCTTCCGCCACGGCCACGACGCTGGGAGTGAGATCCTCCCCCAGTTCATTTGGCAGCACGCGGGGCTGGCCGTTTTCAAAAACGGCTACGAGGCTGTTGGTGGTGCCAAGATCGATTCCAATCACCCGTCCACCTTGAAGAGATTTTTTCCTTTTGGCAATAACGGGCAAGCCCCGGCCATCGACGGAAAAAGGCTCCCCCGCGGACGGGGGAGCCTCTTTTATAAACCGGTTGCCATGTTCAATTACCGGACTGAAAGGAGGTCTTGAGACACTCGCTCCTCCTTCATTAGGAAGAGCGGGTGTCACAAGATGCCATCAGATCCGGAACTGCCACAAGGTTTCGGTGTCTCGGTCACGCCAGGCGGGACGGCGGGACATGGGATCCTGCAGGGTCCTCATGGACTTGCGGCCACCGGTCGTCAGGAAGGTCTCGCAGTCAATGGTGATGACGTCGAGGCCCATGTAGTAGGTGCCGTGCAGGGTGACAACGGAATCCTCACCGAAGGCTTCCGCAAGGTGTTCCTTGAGCAATTCGGCTTCCTTTCTTCCCAAGAACAGGAAAGCGGGGGTTTCGCCGTGGTCGCACTTGGAACGGATCAATTCAGACACAGCTTCGCCGTCCCAGGTGTCCTCGAGGGACAGCTCGGACGGCACGGTACTAATGTCTGGGTAGGTCTCGTGTTGTTCTGTGATGTTCATACGTGTTTGTACGGGTGTCGTTGGGGATTCAGCAGGCCCCGTGCCAGCGGGTGCCACGAAGCCGGGATTCCGGCGGCATGGCGGGGCTGGGAGGGCTGTTCTGTTAGGCGTGAAACCTGGGGGTTTCCGGTGTAACTCTCGCAACACCAAAGTCCCAAATTCCTTAGGTATCCTGAATTATCGGGCTGAACCGGCAATTCAGGAAAAATGACATATTTGACACCTGAATCCGGGAATTCGCCGGATTTCAGGCGCCTAAAATGACATCGACAGTGTGCGTGGCACCGTCGTCCTGAATACCCCAGCGCGCGGTGCCATCTTTCACGGGAACGGCTTTTCCGTCCACCTTCACGGCGGTCACTTGGTCCGCCCTGCCGCTTTCCACGGAAACCAGAATTTGATAGAGAGTCTTGCCGGAAACGGTGCGGTACCGGATGGAGAAGCCCGGCCAGCCGTCCGGAACGCGCGGGGAGAGAACGAGGGTGTCGCCCTTTTCCAGGCGGAGGCCGAGGACGGATTCGACGGCGACGCGGAACATCCAGCCGGCGGAGCCGGTGTACCAGGTCCAGCCACCGCGCCCGACGTGAGGCACCGCGCCATAGATGTCCGCGGCAACGACATATGGCTCGACCTTGTAGAGGGCCACGGACGCGGCATCACGGGAGTGCCAGATGGGGCTGAGATGCCGGAGATATTCCGCGGCCCTGTCACGGCGGCCGGCCTCGGCCATGGCGCGGATGACCCAGCAGGCGGCATGGGTGTATTGGCCGCCGTTCTCACGCACACCGGCGACGTAGCCTTTGATGTAACCGGGATCGTGAGGCGTGTTGACGAAAGGCGGATAGAGGAGGTGGATGAGACCTATTTCCGGGTTCACCAGTTCGCGTTCCAGCGAGTCGAGCGAGAGCTTCGCCCGGTCGGCAGGGGCTGCCTCGGAAATGATGGCCCAGGCCTGCGCGAGGGCATCGATACGGCATTCGGTATCGGTGTGGGTGCCGAGCGGAGTGCCATCGTCGTAATAGGCGCGGCGATACCATTCGCCATCCCAACCGGCGTCGTTGATCGCCCTGAGGAGTTCATCGCGGTAGTCCTTGTAGATGGCCGCGCGTTCGGCTTCACCATGCGTTTCGCAGAGGGGGATCCAGCGTTCGAGGATCGTGTAAAGGAAGAAGCCCATCCAGACGCTTTCACCACGGCCTTCGCGGCCGATGCGGCTCATGCCGTCGTTCCAATCGCCGATGCCCATGAGCGGCAAGCCATGCTCGCCGCGGGTGAGGGACTTGTCGATCGCCAGGCAGCAATGCTCGAAAACGGTTGCCCCGCGTTTCGAGATTTCCGGCTTCATGTATTCCTCGTCCTCGTCGGGGCCGAGCAAGGGACCCTCGATGAAGGGAAGGGATTCCTGAAGCACGGTTTCATCGCCCGTGGTCTGGAGATAGTGGTCGGTGAGATAGGGGAGCCATAGCAGGTCGTCTGAGAAATTGGTGCGCATGCCGCGGTTCATCGGATCGGGATGCCACCAGTGGGTGACATCACCTTCCGGGAACTGTTGCGCGGCATGCAGCAGAATCTGCGAGCGCATCAGCTCGGGATGCATGGCCGCGAGGGCACCCGAGTCCTGGAGCTGGTCACGGAAGCCATAGGCACCGCCCGACTGATAGAAGGCACTCCGCCCCCAGATGCGGCAGGCGAGATTCTGATAGGTGAGCCAGCCGTTCACCATCAGGTCCACTTCCGGCAGCGGCGTGCTGATCTGGACGCGGTTCAGCATGTCGTCCCAGTGGGCCGTGACGGCTTCACTCGCCTTGGCAAACGCGCCCGGTGCGGAGTAGCGGGCGACCAAGGTCTTTTCCTCCGCCTCCGACATCACCTCGCCGATCACGACGACGATCTCGACCTTCCGGCCGGGATCAAGCTTGAAGGAAAGTTTCTTCGCGAAACACGCATCCCGGCCAAAGCCGGGTTCATCCGTCCACTTGCCGCGCAAGGCCAGTCCGGATGGCGCATCCATTCCGCCATCGCCGATGAATTTTCCGGACGAATGGGCCGAGGTGCTGGCGACCGAGGAAACGCCATGGGCAACGGCGATGGAAAACACACGACCGCCGCTGAAGTCACCGGCCCGCGGATTGGAGGCACGGCTGACCCCTTCGGGATCGGTCCACGCGAGCACCGCCTGGTGACGGTCGGGAGCAGAGCAGAGCAGAAGCTGGTGATAGGAGAAAAAGCTTAGGTTTTGCGGGATCCCGGTGTCGTTGGTCAGAATGATCGAAACCAGTTTCACCGGATCTTCGGGCGGAACGATGACTTCGACCGACTGCTTGAGGCCGTCGAAGGTGGAGAGGAAACGGCTACGGCCGAAGCCATGGCGGACCGTGTAGGCGCAGCGGGCGGGGGCCGGGCCGGGCAGGGGAGACCAGGTTTTTCCGGAATCATCATCCCTGACATAAAACGCCTCGCCGTGGGGATCGCGGATGGGGTCGTTCGACCACGGGGTCAGCCGGTTCGCCTGGCTGTTGCGTGACCACGTGTAGCCCGCGCCTTTTTCCGTGACGATGCAGCCGAATTCCGGATTCGCCAAAACGTTGACCCATGGCATCGGAGGCAGGGGCAAGGTACCATTCTCCAAGGGCAGGGGAATCACGTATTCACTGCCGTCTGCCGAAAAGCCGCCATGACCGTTGGAGCATTGCAGGGCTTCTCTCCCTGCGACGGCCTCCGACTTTTTCAGTGGCGCGGGACGGCGCGGCGGAGGGAGTGGTTCGCGGGTTGATTCGCCGGCGACGAGTTGCGCAGAGGCCAGCCACCAGGTGAGTTCACCGGGCGAAAGCGACTTGGGATCCACGATGGTCACGCCTTCCGGCGCGCTCCCCGCGGCAGCGGTTGCCGCGTCCATCACAAAAAGGCGCACCTGGAGTCCCAATGAATTCCAGTAGGGCAGTGCCTTGATCACATCCTTGGTCGAAGAGGCTTCCAAGCCTTCTTTCGCGATGACACGGATCTCCTCCCAGGAAAGCGGATAGCGGTGCACGATATCGGCACCTTCCAAGGAAGATGGAACGGCACGGTTTCTCTGGCCCGAGAGCATCGCCGCCGCCATATGGTCGTAGCGGGGGGCATCTTCTTCCCGGATGCTGGATTCCTCCAGCCGTTTGGCAACGGCTCGCGCTGTTTCATCCAGGAGCTCCTTTGCCGCTTGCGGCTCGCGGCATTTCGCGATCGTCGCCGTCGCCGCCGCTTCATCGGAACCCACCGCGGTGATCAGCCAGAGAACCTTCGTCTCGCCCGCGGCGAGCGAGAGCTTCGTCCGCCATGCCATCACGGGATCGAGCACGTTGCCGGTCTCACCGGACAAGGGGCCGGCCTTCTCCATGGCCGCGGGAGACAAGAGATCGTGACCGCGGCCGATGAAGGTGGCCCGGTTGGTTTCCCAGGAAAGATCGGCACCATCGCCCACCAGGGCCTGCGCGATCCATGGCCAATTCTCGTTCAGGCCCCTCGGCCTGCGTCTGGCCAGAAGGACCGGCTCGCCATCGGTAACGGAGGTCTGCACGAACAACTTCGAGAACGCGGGATGCCCGGCATCACCCATCGGATGGTTCAGCGCGATCTCGGCACAAGTGGTCAGCTCGATCTCTCGGGCAACCTTGCCGTTATGGGTCAATTGGATCCTCCGGATCTCCGCATCGGCTCCCGGCGCGATCCCCGCGTCGATGGAAACGATCAGTTCCCCACCGGCAGCGAATTCGCCGGACAATTTCCAGGAATCTCCCTCGCGGATGTAGAGCATCGGCCCGCAGGCGAAGGGCGCGGCATCGGAATACCGCGTCAGGGCGATCCATTCGTAAAACAGGCCGCCTTGTCCTCCCGGCCAGAAATGGCTCCGGAGTTTCCCGTTGGTGTGGATACGGAATTTTTTTTCAGGCGTGTTCATGACTCAGGTGGGATTGAAAGGAATGGCGTCGCCGAGCATCAGGGTGCCTTTGAGCGGTAGCGTTTCGAGGGTGACGGCCTGGCCTTCCGCGATGATCTTCAAGGGATGCCCGCGGGAGTCGCGCGCGGCCACGATGATGCGGCCCGGGGGAAGCGGCGGATCCAAGGTAAGGCCACCCTGGGGCATCGACAGGCCCTCGCGGATATCGAAAGTGATTTCAATGGATTCGCGGGCTTGCAGGTGGAAATCCAAACGGCCGAAGCGGTTGAGCAGGCCGCGGACCTCAAATCCGGACCCATCGGCGATCCATTCCCAAGGAAGCCCGGCGGCCAGGACCAGGGCTTCCGTGTGCTCCCGCTCGCTGGCGATCATGGACGCCAGCGCCAGCATGTATTCC
>CAXTTX010000363.1:0-5861 GCA_964247045.1 uncultured Verrucomicrobiales bacterium
GGGCCTTCCACGGAAGACGGAACCGAAGCCGTGCTGTCCGATGGCAGGGAAACCGCGGCGTTCGCGGAAAGGCTGAGAGCGGTGAGAACCAGGATAGGGGCGAGCAGGCGGAGACGCATTCCGCAAACTAGGCGCTATTCCGGGACGATGGCAAGTGCGATGAAACCACCGGAAACCACCCTCAGCCGCGGCTTTCCCAGCGGGTCCGGAGTTCGTTGATGCACTCTCCGAGCAGCACTTCATCGAATTGGTGGATGTCGATTCCCTGGCCCAGATCCTGGAGCAGGAGCACGGTGAGTTCGCCTCCGAGATGTTCGCGGAATTCATCCAATCCCTCAAGGACACGCCGTTTGCCGGTATCGTCCTGCCAGTCAAGGGCCGGATGATAAATGGCGATGCCCAAGGCATCCAGCACACCCAGGACCTGATCCGCGAGGGAGAACTTCAGCAGCCCGGAGCGGGCGGAGTAAAGGGTGTCGAGCGCGAGACCGACACCGACGGCCGGGGCGTGGAAAAGCTGGTAGTGGGTCATGGCCTCCAGCTTGTGGGCCGCCCAATGGCCGAAATCCAGCGGGCGGCTGGAGCCGGTTTCAAAAGGATCGCCACCGGTGGCGATATGCTTGGCGTGGAGCAGCGCGGATTTTTCCACGCAGGCTTCCAGGATTTCCGGCTCCAGGGCGGCCAAGGCCTCCAGGTTTTCCAGAATCCATTCGAAAAATTCACGGTCGCGGACGAGGGCGACTTTCACCGCCTCGATGAGGCCGCCACGGCGGGTTTCCTCGTCTTGGCTGTGCAGGTAGCGGAAATCGTTCACCACCGCGAACGGCACTGTAAACGAGCCGATCCAGTTCTTTTTGCCGAAGGCATTGATCGCGCATTTCACGCCCACGCCGCTGTCGTCCTGGGACAGCGTGGTGGTGGGAAATCTCACCAGGCGCACGCCGCGGTGCGCTGTCGCCGCGGCGTATCCGACGGCATCGAGAAACGCTCCGCCACCGATCACCAGCGCGTAGGAGTGGCGGTCGAGATGCGCGGTATCGATCGCTTCCCAAACCTGTTTGACCAACTGGTCGTCCGCTTTCGCGACTTCACCGCCCGGCAGGACGCTGGTGCCGCAGAATTCCAGGTTCAACCCCGTGAAGTAGCCTTGGATCTCCTCGACCAAGCCGGGCCAAACCAAGGCCACGGTTTCCTCGACGAATGCCAGGACACGGCGTCCGCCGCCTTCGGCAAGAAGTTCCGCCAGCGCTGGATTTTCCGGAGAGAAGGCGTCTCGGGTGAAGGCAATACGGTGCTTGAAGGTGACGGGAATCTGGAAATCGTAACGGGACATCAGAGCTGCGGAGCTGCGGAAGCAGTAGACTGCTTTACGGCCCCGCGCCACCGTTTCTTGCCCCTGACACCATGCCCACACCCGAAACGTTGTTTGAAACACGCTGGCTCGGCCTTTACCGGACCGGCACCTGGGACTTCGTCCGCCGCCCCAATTCCGATGCCTGCGTCGGGATCCTCGCGATCACCCCGGAAAACGAGATCATCCTCGTGGAACAATTCCGGATCCCGATGCAGAAGCACGTGATCGAGGTCCCCGCCGGCCTGGTGGGTGACGAGGAGGACTTCGCGGATGAATCCATCGCGGACACCGCGGGCCGCGAGTTGCTGGAGGAAACGGGCTACCGCGCCGGTTCCATCGTGAAACTCATCGCCAGCCCGACCTCGGCCGGGATGTCGTCCGAGTACACCTATCTCTTTCACGCGAAGGACCTGGTCCGGGAGCATGATGGCGGCGGTGTCGCCGGTGAAAATATCATCGTCCACCACGTGCCGCTGGCTGGATTGCGCCAATGGTTCGCGGAGCAGGAGGCACAGGGGAAGGTCATCGATTTCAAAATCCACTCGGCGCTCTGGCTGGCGGGTATTCCCTGCTGAGGTTGTTGCGATATTCCGGTGCCGCCGGGCGTAGTTTACAAAACCCACGCTGCCATGCCCCTCGACCATCCGATCACCCGCCGCAGGCTGCTGAAGACGCTGTTCTGTTCGAGCGTCGCGATGAGGCTGAACCTGACCACGGCTGCGGCCGCGGAAGGCTTGGCCGGTTCCCTGGACTTTCTGGCCGTGGGCGATTTCGGCACGGGCGGCGAGAAGCAAGCCGCCGTCGGGCGTGCCATGGTCGCCTACGCGGAGAAGCTCGGAAAAAAGCCGGAAGGGCTATTGCTGTTAGGCGACAACTTCTACGGCGCGATGCGCGGTGGAGTCGAGTCCAGCCGCTGGCAGAAGGGCTTTTCGAGCGTCTATCCGGGCAAGGCGTTTCCCAATCCTTGCTGGGCCATCCTGGGCAATCATGATTACCACGACACACCGGGCAATGAGAAGATCCAGCTCGGCTACGCGGATTCCCTGAAGCGCAAGACACGCTGGACGATGCCGGGCAAATTCTACCGCGTGGACCTTCCGGAAGTGAACCCGCAGGTCACTTTTCTCATGATCGATACCAACTGGGAAGCGATCAACCGGCGCTTGCACGGGGAGAAGCGGGTTTGCTGGATGAGCGCGGCGGAAAAGACGGCGCAGCAACGATGGTTGGAATTGCAGCTCGCTTCGAAGCGCGCCCCCTTCACGGTGGTCGTCGGGCATCATCCGCTTTTTTCGGAAGGCTCCCATGGGGACACGCCGGAGCTGATCGCGGAGCTCGGACCGCTCTTGCAGAAGCATGGCGTACATCTTTATCTGGGAGGACATGACCACGACCTGCAGCACCTGGAGATCGACGGCCTGAAGACTTCCTTTGTCGTTTCAGGCGGGGGAGGTGCCACGCTCCACGCACACGATGAAATCCGCGACAACAGCACCGTGCTGGATGTGTTTGGCTTTTCCCATCTATCCGTCAGGAACAAGCGGCTGCTCATCCGCCATGTGGGCGTGACGGGCCAAGTCCTGCACACCTTCAGCAAAGGCGTGACCCACGACTGGAAGATCGAGGGCTAACAATAATTTCCTCAGACGGCTTTCAAATCCAGCGTGCGCGATTTCTCGCGGCCGTTCCCGACGATCTCCAGGCGGCTTGAAAACACCCGGATCGCGGAATAGGCGGTGACGGCCGGCTCGTGCAGGATCGACTTGAAGGTGATGTAGGGAATCCCGTTCCGGACCACTTCCGCGCCGTCATGGAAATGACCGCAGAAATAAGCGGCCACGCTCGGATGGCGGTCGATCACCTCGATCACGCCGCCGCTGTTCCACGCCTCATGGCCATCGGCCGGTAACAGCGGGTGGTGGCCGCAAAGGATCACGCGTTCCTTTGCCGTGTCAGCTGCCGCGAGTTCCTTTTCCAGCCACTGGAGCTGGGCGTCGGACAGGCCGCCGTTCCACGGCTTGGCATTGGGGAGGTTCTTGCCGGCAAGCACCTCCATCACCGCGGTGGCCTCGACATCCTTCGGGCTGCCGTCTGGATACTTGTAAACGGAGACGTCATTCGTATCGAGCATCACGAAGCGGATGCCAGCCTGGCTGAAGCTGTAATAATCGGAAGGCATCCCCAGCGTGGAAACGATCTTCGCCTTTTGTCCGTCCACCACGTCGTAATCGTGGTTGCCCATCAGGTGCTTCACCGGGTGACCCAGCGGCTCCAGCAGCGGCAGCACGGTGGCGAAGGCGGCGTAGTCACGGTCGATGAAATCGCCGAGATGCAGGGTGAAGGGCAGGTTTTGATTCGCCAGCCACTCCACGGCTACCTTGAGCTTGCCAGGCGACTCCCGGTAGTGGCGTTCCCCGTTCGGATCCACGTCCGCGTATTGCACGTCCGTGATGAGGCCGAAGGTCAGGACCGGTTTTTCATCCTCCGCCGCAGCGGCCGGTGAAAAAGAGGCGGCCATCGCGGAAAGCTTGAGGAAGTTTCTCCGGTTCATGGAACCGATTGGAGCACCTGCCCGCTCCGGAAGCCACGCCAAAATGGCGGCGGTTCCGTTCAGCGCACCCGGCGCCGGAAGGCCAGGACCGTTCCTGCCAAGCCGAGCAGCAGCGGTGCTGAAGGCTCGGGAATGAGTTCCACGCTCACGTTGTCCAGCAAAGGGCCGGAGTCATTGTTGGTGATCAGGGAGGTGAAAGTAAGCGTGCTCGTGGAACCGGCCAGCGCCACGAAATCCACGGTGGCCGTGGCCCAATTCAATACCAGGGGAGACCCCGGGTAGGATTCGCTGGTACTGGTGGCGAAGAAGGAATAATTCGTGGTGATCCCCCCGGCCGTAAGGCTCAATTCCTTCGGGTTGGTCGTGTTGCCGTAACCCAGGAAACCCGAAATGTCGAAAGTGACCCGGTAGGTGGAGCCCGCCGTGGTTGGGATGACGGTGCTGACGGAACCCACCGCCGGTGGATTTCCACTGATCACCGTGCCGTTCAGGTCGATGGAATACCCCCCTTGCGAGGCGTTCCAGACGCTGGATTTCGCCCAGTCGATGCTGGTGTTGGTGCCGCCGACCGTCCAGCCGGTCATGAGAGTGGAACCATCCGGCAGCGTGATGAAATTTGGAGGAGAGCTGAAGCCGGGAGCTTCGAAACTTCCAGCGCCACTGCCATAGGTCGTGTCAATGATGTTCGCGGAAAACGCCGGGATCGCGAACAACAGCGAGGCCGAAAGGACGAGAAGGTTCCTGGCTTTCATGGGGAGGGTCGAATGCGACTAGGGGAGCAGTGCCCGTGTATATTCAATATTCCTTAAATGAAAAGCTAAAAATTCCGGGCCGCAACCAGTCAAAGGAGCCCGAAGGGAAATATTTAAGGAAAATGCGGTTAACTAAAAAGCCAAACATAATAATGTATACATGCTTGGCGAATGCCGCCGTCGATGGACCAAGCGTCTTCCTCCGCAAATCCGGCGTGACTCCCGGCGGCTCCGGTTGCAAGTTCCGGCCTTGCCCGACACGATTGTCCACCGGTTCGGAGGGATCGCCCGGCTCTATGGCCAGGCGGCGCTGGATCGTTTCCACGCGTCGCGCGTCGCGGTCATCGGCGTGGGTGGCGTCGGTTCCTGGGCGGTGGAGTCGCTGGCGCGTTCCGGCATCGGCCACCTGACGCTGGTGGATCTGGACGAGATCTGCATCACTAACGTGAACCGCCAGCTCCACGCGATGGATGGCCAGATCGGCCGCCAGAAGACCGACGCCATGGCGGAGCGGACACTGGCGATTCACCCGGGCTGCGATGTCCACATCGTGCCGAAGTTCTTCAATGAGAAATCCGCCGCGGAGATCCTGGACACGGGCTTCGACGCGGTGATCGACGCGATCGACTTTGCCCGGCACAAGTCGCTGCTGGTTTCCGAATGTTACCATCGGAAAATCTACGCCGTGACCTGCGGTGGGGCCGGTGGCCGCCGCGATCCCACCCGCATCCGGGTGACGGACTTGGCCCATAGCGGCATGGACCCGCTCCTCCTGCAACTCCGGCGCGGCCTGCGGAATGATTTCGGCTTCCCCAAGAACCAGCGGGGCGAGGAACCCTACCTTTTCGGAATCGACGCGGTCTATTCGGACGAAGCCCCGTGGTATTCGCAGTGCGATGGCACCGTTTCGAAGGAAAAGCCGGAGGAAGTTTCCCAGCGGCTGAATTGCTCGACGGGATTCGGCACCGCGACCCACCTCATCGCCAGCTTCGGCCTCATCGCCGCCGGCCGGGTGCTGGATCACCTCGCGGCCAAGGCGGCCAGTGGGGCTTGAAATGAAAAAAGCGGCCCGGAGGCCGCTTTTTTCGGAAATGGGATCGAAGATCCGGAATTACAGACCCTTCTTGGAAAGGCGGGTTCCGGTGGTCGCGCCTTGGCGGGCCTTGAACTTCGGGTTGGATTTGCAGATCACATAGACCGTGCC
>CAXTTX010000364.1:0-5852 GCA_964247045.1 uncultured Verrucomicrobiales bacterium
CGACTACGTGCTGATCCTGCCGTGGAACCTGAAGGACGAGATCGTGAAGCAGATGAGCGGCATCCGCGCATGGGGCGGCAAGTTCGTCGTTCCCATCCCGGAAGTCCAGGTCTTGGATTGATCGCGAAAAGCTGTAATAATCTTAAAATCAACAGATCAACGCTTCGGTGGTTTAATCACTCCCCCTGAATCCGCAAGTCCGTGCAAACCGGGGTCAAAACCCCGGCTTCACGGGCGGACCGGAATCTGATATACCCACGCCGCCCCATATGATTTTCCAGGAAACGAAACTGAAGGGTGCCTTCATTGTCGAATTCGAGAAAAGAGAAGATCCCCGCGGATTCTTCGCACGGGCCTTTTGCGCGGATGAATTCAAGCAACATGGTCTCTGCCCGGACGTGATGCAGGCGAACATCGCCTACAATTACACGAAGGGCACCTTGCGCGGCATGCACTACCAGGCCCCGCCTGTCAGCGAGCCGAAGTTCATCCGCTGCATCCGCGGTGCCGTCTGGGATGTCATTGTCGATCTCCGGCCGGACTCGCCCACCTACCTCGGGCACCTCGGGGTGGAACTCAGCATGGAGAACCGCCGCGCCCTCTACGTTCCGGACATGTTTGCCCACGGCAACCAGACCCTGGAAGACGATACGGAACTCCTCTACCTCATGGGCCAGTTCTACACGCCCGGTGCCGCCCGCGGCCTCCGTTACGACGATCCCGCACTCGGCATTGAATGGCCTCTCCCCGTCGGCGTCATCAGCGACCAGGACACCCGATGGCCGCTCCTCGAAACTCCCCTTGCCGCCCGATGAAACGCAAGCTCGTCAACGCGTTCAACCGCCTCGTGGTGCCCTCCTGTGAGAGGAAGGGCCCCGCGTCGAAGAAAGTGGCCATCATCATCCCGATGTCCACCCGCGCGGACCTCACTCCGGACGAGGAAATCTCCCTGCGCCAGTTGCGCCACTACTTCGGTGCCTACGATAAGTTCCTCATCACTCCGGAGGGCATCGAATACGATTTCGACCACGAGGGTTTCGAGGTGAAGTGGTTCCCGGCGCGCTTCTTCGGCTCCGCTGCCGCCCACGGCCGCATGCTCAATGCGCCCGGCTTCTACAAGGTCTTCGAGGAATACGAGTTCATCTTCTTCCATCACCTCGACAGCCTCGCCTTCTCCGACCAGTTGGCGGAATGGTGCGATGCCGGCATCGATTACATCGGGCCGCCGTGGATCAACTGCGAGGACAGCCCGTGGGTGGACAGACCGCGGGTTGGCAATGGCGGCTTCACCCTCCTGCGCGTGGACAAGGCCCTCAAGGTCTTCGAACGCCGCTACCAGACAAAGCCCGGCGCCTTTTGGCTGGATCTCTTCACCCAGAACGCCACCCGTGCATGGGTCGAGAGCCTGGAGAAGATCGATCGCCTGCCCGTCGTTTCCAAGCTCACCGGCCGCTTGCTCCGTGAGTGGCGCGAGACCGAGGACCCTTCTCCGAACAACCGGAACAATGACGTCTTCTGGTCGGATGTCGCGGTCCGTTATCTCCCCGACTTCAAGGTCGCCTCACTGGAAGAAGGCCTGCGCTTCGCCTTTGAAACCGCCCCTCGCGTTTGCCTGGAGATGAATGGCGGCAAGATGCCTTTCGGTTGCCACGCGTGGGCCCGTTACGACCGCGCCTTCTGGGAACCTTATCTCGTCAGCGATGAAAACCCTGCCGCTGATGACGAAGTCTATTTCGAAGCCCTCGTGAAATCCGCCTGACATGTCGATCAAACCTTGCACCCTCCAGGACTTGCCGGCCCCGCCTCCGGGGCTCACCGGTTGGCCGTGGACGGAAGCCACGCCGCCCCTTCCCGCGACGGGGCCGGATGGCAAGCCATGGCCGAAGATCAGCCTCATCACGCCCAGCTACAACCAGGGCCGCTACATCGAGGAAACCATCCGCTCCATCCTGCTCCAGGGCTACCCGGATCTGGAATACTTCATCATGGATGGCGGCAGCAAGGACGAGACCGTCGAAATCATCCGCAAGTACGAGCCTTGGCTCAGCGGCTGGGTCAGCGAAAAGGACAAGGGCCAGTCGGACGCCATCAACAAGGGCTTTGCCCGCTGCACCGGCGAGATCTTCAACTGGATGTGCAGCGACGATTTTCTGACCGCCGGCGCGCTCCGCACCGTCGCGGAAACATTCATCACGAAGCCCGCCACCGGTGCCGTCGCCGGCGCCTGTTTCTGCCAATACGATGAAGAGCCGGAAAAAAGCATCTCACTGAAAGTCGATTGGCAGGGCTGGGAGCGCACGCCCTACTCCGCCGCCATCTGGCAGCCGAGTTGCTTCTTCCGCCGCGAACTCATCGCCCGTCCGGGCCTTGTGAAGACGGATCTCCACTTCTGCATGGACCGCGAGCTGTGGACCTACCTCTGCTCACGCGATGCCGTGTGGGAATGGGAGGATGCCACCCTCAGCGTCTATCGCTTCACCGGCGAGAACAAGTCGATGGTCGGTCGCCAGAAAATCATCGCCGAGCTGGACACCATCTATCGTGAGTACGTGAAGGAGCCCGTCGCCCTGCCATCCCTCTTGCGGAAGGTGTGGCTTCCCTTGGTCCTCACGAACGTCCGCCATCCCTCGAAGCTGATCCGCTTCGCCTCGCTCGCCGCCTCCCGCGCCTTCGCCATGGTCCTCCTCGCGCTCTATCCACGCGAGCGCGTCCGTGCCCTGCAGCGCGAATTCTACGAATACTCCGTCTGGTAAACCACCGTGTCCCGCAAACCTTCCAAGATCGCTTTCATCACCACCATGGCGGGTTCGCCCTGGGGCGGCAGCGAGGAGTTGTGGCACCAGACCGCGATGCGTCTCCTTGGCCTCGGCCATGAGGTCGCGGTCTCCGTTTATGAATGGCCCCACCGCCCGAAGCAGGTGGACGAACTCATCGCCGCCGGTGCCAGTGTCGGCTTCCGTGCCCGCAAGCTCCCGCTCGTCCAGCGCAATGTCGAAAAGCTCCGCAAGCGCTTCTCGCCGGAGCCGCTCGATCACGCCAGCATGGAATGGCTGCGCAAGGAACGCCCCGATCTCGCCGTGATTTCCCAAGGCGGCCCATGGGACAGCATCGCCTGGTCAAAGGCCTGCCGCGATCTGGAAATTCCCTTTTGCCCCATCGTCCACGCCCACAACGAACATTGGTGGCCGCTTGATGACGAACTGGTCTCCGGCCGTCCCGCGCTCCTCGCCGCCCGCCGTCTCTTCTTCGTTTCGAAGTCGAACAAGAACCTCATGGAGCTGCAGTGCGGCACCCGCTTCGGGCACGCCGAGGTGGTCGTCAATCCTTGGAAGGTCGACGCCTCCGAACCGGTCGCTTGGCCGGACGACAGCAACATCCTCGACCTCGCCTGCGTCGGCCGCATCGATCCCCGTTCGAAGGGCCAGGATCTCCTCGCTCAGGTGCTCGCCATGCCGAAATGGCGCGAGCGACCCATCCGCGTGAACCTCTATGGCGATGGCCCTTGCGAAGGCTCCGTGAAAGCGCTCGCCGAAATGTTCGGCCTCAAGAACCTCCGCTTCCGCGGCCAGGTCTCCGATGTCCGCGGCATCTGGGCGGAAAACCACGCGCTCGTCCTGCCATCCCGCTTCGAGGGACTTCCTCTCGTCATCGTCGAGGCCATTTTCTGCGCCCGCATGGTCATCACAACCCGCGTCGCCGGCAACGCCGAGTACCTCTCCGATAACGAAACCGGCTTCATTGCCGAAGCTCCCACCGTAGCCCTGCTCGATGAGGCGATGGAACGCGCCTGGTCCCGCCGCTCCGAGTGGCAGGCCATGGGTGCCAGGGCCCGTGAGCACGCCCTGGATGCGATCCCCGCCGATCCCATCGGCGTCTTCTCCGACAACCTTCTCAAACTCGCCGCTTCACCGGCCCTGCAAGCCGTCCCATGAATGCCTCCATCCTGCTCGTCACGCGCAACCGCGCGGAGGACTTGAGGTTGACCCTCGAGGCGATGAAACGCGTCCACGTGCCGGCGGGCACCACCGCGGAACTGCTCGTCGTGGACAACGGCTCCACCGACAACACCGCGGAGGTCGTCAAATCCCATGTCCCCGGTGAGTTGGCCGTTAGATACATTCTCGAATCCCGCACCGGCAAGAGCAACGGCCTCAACCGCGGCCTCGTCGAATCGAAAGGCGATGTGATCCTCTTCACCGACGATGACGTCCGCCCTCCCGAAAACTGGATCACCGGCATGTCCGAACCGATCCTCAAGGGCGAGGCCGATGTGGTCGCTGGCGGTGTGAAACTCGCGTCCCACCTCGACCGCCCCTGGATGACCCCGACCCATCGCTCCTGGCTCGCCGCCACCGAATGGATCGACACCGAGGCTCCCAACAGCCTCGTCGGCGCGAACATGGCGGTCTCCCGCAAGGTTCTCGAAAAAGTCCCCGCCTTCGATCCCGAGCTCGGCGGTGGTGGCCTCGGCTTCTGCGAGGATGGGCTCTTCGCCG
Organism: uncultured Verrucomicrobiales bacterium; assembly: GCA_964247045.1. Taxonomy (GTDB): domain Bacteria; phylum Verrucomicrobiota; class Verrucomicrobiia; order Verrucomicrobiales; family Akkermansiaceae; genus Luteolibacter. The sequence goes on from CAXTTX010000364.1 coordinate 4,497, forward strand.
CCCAACTCCTCGCCGCCGGCTACCGCTTTGCGAAACGCCTCGACGTCTGCGTCGAGCACCACCCGGATCCCACCCGCCTCGCCCGCCGCTATTGGCTCGAGGCCGCCGCCAAACGCGGCATTTCCTACGCCTACCGCGGCCACCACTGGGAACACTGGGCCTGCCGCTTCCCCCGCGCCCGTTTTCTCCGCGCCTCCCTCCAGCTCGCCGCCTGGCGTTTCAAGAACAAGCACAAGATTTCCCCCGAAGGCTGCGACGAACTCGAAATGGACCTCGTTTACAAACGCTCCATGGTCCTCGGCCACCTCGCGGAGCACCGCAAGCCCCGCAAATACGCCCGCCACGGCCTCGTGAAGCTCGCCTGATTCCCATGTCATCCATCAGCGTCATCATCCCGACTTACAATCGCGCCGGAGAAATCCTCGGCGCGGTCCGCAGCGTGATGGCCCAGACGCTCCAGCCTTTCGAGATTCTCGTCATCGATGACGGCTCCACGGACAACACGGAGCAAGTTCTCGCTCCGGTCATGGACCGCATTCGTTACGTCAAGACGGTGAACCAGGGCGTCAGCGCTGCCCGCAACCGCGGTATCCATGAAACCCGTGGCGAATGGATCGCCTTCCTCGATTCCGACGACACTTGGCGTCCTGAAAAGCTCCGCCGTCAGTGGGATGCCGCCACCCGCAGCGGCGCGAAAGTCTGCTTCTGCGTCAGCGTCGATGAATCCGGCGAACCGCTTGATGACCTCCGTGCGATGGACAAGGACCTGCCCGCCGGTGGCGAGCGTTTCTACCAGCCGGACGACAGCCGCTTCTTCCTCCATACCCGCCACCCCTTCCTCCAGTCCATGTTGGTTGAAAAGGACGCCCTCCTGCGCTCCGGTGTCTTCGATGAATCGCTCCGCGTCGCGGAAGACACCAAGCTGATCTACGGCCTCATCCTCAACCACGGCTATTGCGCCGTGAACGAGCCGCTCGTCGATATCTGCCGCGAGCGCGAGGTTGCCGGTCTCTCCGATTCCATGGACCCCGCCGGTGCCTTCCGCCGCTACGACTGCTACATCCGCGTCCAGTCGGAAGCCTACTGGCGTCTCCTGAAAACCGACGGCGTGGCCGCCGAGTTTGTCCGGCAGAATCTCCTTTATTTCGCATCCCGCCAGGCGGAGCTCGCCTGCGCCCTCCGCAAGAAGGCTGTCGCAAGGCGTTACGCCCGCGCTGGCCTCGTCCCCGGCACCAAGTGGAAATCCCTTGGCCGGAACCTGATGATCTTTTTCGCCTACCCCCTCGCGGAACGGATCTTCACCCGCAAATGGAGCCCCCAAACCTGACCCCCGCCATGTCCGCCCCCCTGAATACC
>CAXTTX010000365.1:0-5839 GCA_964247045.1 uncultured Verrucomicrobiales bacterium
CGAACGCGCTCGGAAAAATTGGGATCTGAAGATCAAGGAACCTCCGCGCGGACAGTCCGGTCCCTACCGGGTGCTTTCAAAAGGCAAGGAATTGACCGACGCGCCGACGTCGAAGGAAGCGGACGCTTTGCTCCAAACCATCGCGGAAAGCCTGGAGGAAAACGATAACAAGGAAGATGTTTTCACGGCCGTCCGCATCTACAACAGGGTTCGCGGTTCCATTGGCCAGAACCACGCCACGGACCTTTTCGGGGAAATTCCGCGCCACACGCCGGCGGAACAGATGATCCTCAGCGCATCCTTGGAAATCCTCCTGGTCTATTCCGCGGATGGCACTTTGCGGGAGGTCGCGCTGGGTTCTCGCCACAAGGTGGGCAGTGGCCCCGGCCGCGATGGAGACATCAACTCCCACAACCACCCGAGCCTGCTGCCTCCCAGTGGCGGTGATATCGCTACCACCTTCTCCCGTTGGAAACAAACCACCCGCGTGGTCCTGCGCGATCAACGGACTGGCCAGGGAGAGATCTATACAATGAAGGCCACACGGGAAATGAAGATGCTTGAGTCATCGGAGATCGTGGGTGGTTTTATTGAGATCGCGGGTCACGAGACGGCGACACGGGATACACGGCTGAAAGCCTTGGAAATTCTCGTTGAGAACCACGGACAACTCATTACAATCACATCGCAACAAACCGGACGACAACAGCCATGAAGCAAAACAAATCTTTCCTTGATCAACTTCCACCCGATGAAGCGGCCAGGATTCGAGCGATGCCGCTTCCTCCGGGATACTATCATGTGACCGAACTCTACAAAAAAGTCGGGGATGGCACTGCGACCCCGGAGGAACTCATGGAATACGAGCAAAGGATGCGTCGTGTCCGCGACCTGGTTGGCGGGGAAGATGGCAGCAAAGCCTATATTGACGAGTGCTGATCAGTTTCCACCATCAGTAACTGAGGTACGCTACTGCTGGTAGGGACTTGCTTCATCAGCTAGCACCTTTGCTTCCCCCTTTTGCCACCTTCCCCCAAGACCTCATGAAGGACATCCAGATCGAGACCGAGGCCCGCCTCACCGCCGCCTGGCAGGACCAGGGCTTCGGCCCCGTCGGTCTCTCCGCCCATCCCGGCCCCCCTGGCCGCCCCCCCTCCGCCGCCACCGCCATCGAGGGCGATGACGCCCGCCGCAGGCTCAATGACCTCCGCCCCCTCGTCACCGACGAGCTCCGCGTCGGAAAAAACCTCACCCTCGTCAAGGCCCGCGAAATCATCGACCGCCACATCGCACCCCTCAAGCTCCGCCATGCCGCCGACCTCCTCCAGAAGTCCATCCCCGGCTCAGGCCAATCCCTCCGCCGCGGCGGAGGCACCCGGCCTAACAAAAGCGCAACTCCCCCCCCCCCTTCTCGCCCCGGAGGAAAAGGAAAAGCACTCCCTACAGAATGAATAATCCCCCGCTCTAAAAAGATGGAACGCGATGGGAGCAAGGCGGACATGGACGGCCACCTCATTCCCCCCACAGGCCGTGAAAATTCAATCCGCTCCGGAGGCACCACCTGTTCCGCACTATCGGCCGGGAACTGCCTCTTCCACGGAGTTGCGCCGAAAGGTGTGAGAACAAAATCGGCTAAGATTTTGACTTCAAATTAGAAAGAGTTCAAGAGAACAGCATTCCGGTCGTTGTCGCTACGTGGCTGTCACTTCTAAAACAAAGATCAAGTCGCTTGTGGCAAGCGGCTGCCTTTGCTAACAAGGCAGCCAGCACCGTCCTACAACCGAAATGAAAACCCACCTCTTTAAGATCAATCATTTGCAAGGTAAGCAGAAAGTTAAAGACATCCTTAAATACATTGAGGGTCGTTCAACGAAACAGAAAAACAAGACTGTAGGTGGCTTTGTGAACAGAATTGAAGAACTCCAATTCCAGACGATCAACGGAGCGGATTGCGCTCTCGTCAATTTTGTTAAGTTGCGAATGGAGCATGGCCCCGGCAAAGGAGGTATAAGCGCGAAGACTAAAGGTTTCGATCTCCAAGATGACGAGGGGTTTTCAGAGGAGACCGCAGCACTGTTTGATTTTGATTCCGGCCATGTCATCGTGGAATATAACCATCATGGCGCACGTGCGACGGTGCTATGCCTATATCTCGCATTGCTTACTGACAACGTAAGTGGATTTGAGTTTCTACCGTGTCTTGATGACACAGTGATTGAACAGCTTGCCAATCTTGAGATTCTTTCAAAAATTGAGGTTAAGTTAGCGCCGAAGAAAATTGATCCTGATGACAAGAAAAGGGTGCGTTCGATCGAGTCAGCGTTGGATTTCGCCGAGGTGGCCGACGCTCCTTCGATCACAATTACCTTGGGGGGACTTCCCGGGAACAGTGCGACCTTGGGCGAGTCTGCTCGGCAGCTCGTGACCGGGCTGCTAAAAATTCTGAAGGCGGACGAAAAGTTGACCAAGAATTCTGATCGAGCTCTCAAGACGCTCAAGGTCATAGGCAAAGAGGATGAATACGATCCATCGATTGCGTTGGACCTGATCCGTGGTAAAGTTTGTGGTGTCCATGACGTCGTCGCCGGTCCTGATCGGAGACTTCCAATCGATGGGCGCTGGAGGGCACTCAAGAAGGATCGGAAAAGGTGGGATGACATCATCCAATGAAGAACCAACGTGACATTGGAATCCTGTTCTGTGACACCTTGAGGCCGGTATACCTGGCTCTTGCGACGTTCCTTTGTTTACTTTGGTTGTGGAGGATTAAGTGGCCAACGGATCCCAAAGAGCTTCTCTCCGCTGCCTTGACGGTGGGTTCGGTCGTTATAGGCTTTATGGTCAGCGCCAAGGCCATCATTATTTCCAGTTCATCAAGACCCACGGAGCGACTCAGGGAGATGGGAATGATGATCGAACTCACGGACAGATTTTCGTTGGCGATTAACATGTCAATGTTCTTCACTGTTGTGAGTACTTGCGGTTTTTTCGATGTGAACGGCCGGATTTTTGAAGCGTTGTGGGCAGCAAGCGGGGTGGGGATGCTTTATTCTTTTCGCCGGGTATCCAGTCTCTTATTCCGGTTGGTAAGGGACTGAAAAACCACCTTTGATATCAAGACCATGAACCCCCTCATCCTCCTCGCCGCCGCTCTTCTCCTCTCCCTCGCCTCCTGCGCCCCATCGTCTCCCGTCCAGCGGGTAAGCGAGAGCCAATCCCACTTCTACACCCCGCCCGTGGTCATGAGCCACAATTACCCGGCCCAAGATGTCTACCGGGTCTATCAGCGTGGCGGTTCCGGCTTCGTCCCCGTGAACGCCGTCCGCAATGCCGCCGAGGATCGCGCCGAACAGTTCGCCCGGCGGCAGGGCAGGGGAATGGTCATTTTGGGCGAAAGATCGGGCGGTAACGTGCCTCTGCCGGGCAGCTTCCCCCGCGTCGAAATCATCTTCGCCCTGACAGGGAAAATGGACCCGAGGGCTCGATCCTCCGAGGACGACGGCGAGTAAGAATCCATCGCCACGTTCCGAGCTGTCTCATTTGTCCTGCGGCTTTTCGGCACTGCTAGAACCGCTTCCCCTGCGGCTGGAACGGCTTCTCTGCCTCTGTCGGCATCTTTAACACACTTAGCATCAGCAAAGGACCCGGATCCTGTAGTGGTAATTTTGGGCAATAATATACTTCGCTCAGTAGCCGATGGCCTTCCACTGTAAATCAACGACTTACGTTTTCCTTGGTTTCGCCATCCTTTTCGGGTGTTCTAGCAGGATGGCGAACCAATACATTCCCCTTTATATCGCGCTCACTGGGTTACCGCCTGACCTTAGCTACCCAAAGGCGGAATCAATAAAATGGTCCATTCCCGTGGTCGCAAGATATGGAGCAAAGCTTCAATCGATAATCGATTTGATCGGACTGCCTTTTTGGCTGGTCAAGCGTAGCAACAACGCCCGAGGCCAAAAAGAAGTGATGGAAGCGATGGCGGCCTTTACCAGTGACGCCGAGATATCGGCGGGTATAGACTCGATTCTCAAGTTTATGGTAATCGAATCTTATGCCGCGTTTGAAGTTTTCGCCGGAGATCTATGGACGGAAGCCGTGAACAAGGGACCGATTAAGCTCAAGAAAAAAGCGTTCACTGTGCCCGCTGAAGCTAGGGGCAAAATCTTGGAGAAATTCCCCGATTATGAATTCGATGCGACCCATCACTTGGGCGACATAATGAGGGCGAGTGAATGCGTTTCGTTCCAGTCATTGGATAAAATCGGGGCGGCGTTTTGTCTAATTGCCGAAACCGAGGATAAGACGCCAAGGCCGAAGGAGGCTTTGAATGATGGAATAAAGCAAACCGTCCGCCCCTTAAAACACGGCAAGATGATACGGGCCTTGTGCGCCTATCGAAATAGCCTGATCCACAACGATGGCGTTATAGACGCAAATTTCAAACGGCATACGGCAGGAATCGCAGAGTTCAAAGACTTCCCGGTGGACTCTCAGTTGACCCTTCGTGGTGAGCTTTCATATAGACTTTTTCTTGCTGGATTAGAAGCGTTCAAAGAGCTATTATCTCTCACTCAAAAAGCCTGTGAAAAAACAGCATAAGCCATGAGCTTGGAAACCATGCCCGCCTTGGAAGTAAAAGGGTAAAAGGAGTCAGTCCTGAATGGTAACATTTGCGGTGTTTCCAAAGCCCCGAAGGGGCGGGCCTAAGATAGCCCGGGGCAACGCCCCGGGAAAAGGAGCGGATGGTCATTGAGCCCTGAAGGGGCGGCATAAAAGCGGGTGCGTCGGGGCGCGTTGCAAAGGGGCATGAACGGTCTTCAGGCCATCCCCAGCCATTTGGTCAGCCCTCTCAAGTGAAACTTCGCCCCCGGCCGGGGCACGGATTCCATACCCTTCGGCAAGGAAACCCAACCTCCCGATAGGGCCATCACCACCCGTCCTCTAACACCCACGGAACACCCTCATAACGTGCCGTTTGTAACTATTGATATTGGCAGACACGCTATCAGTTGAGAGCACCTCTCCGGCTTGGTATTCTCCCCCGGATGAATACCAACGATTCCACCGACACGCCCGATACCACCGAAACCCCCGGCCTCACCGTGCGCCAGCGCCGCTTTGCCGACCTCTATCTGAGTGGCATGCCCGCCGCCAAAGCCTACCAGCAAGTGGGTTTCGAAGCCGCTGCTCCCTCTGTCGGGGCCTCACGCCTCCTCACCCGCAATGGTCCCGTCAATGTCTACATTGCCGCCGAGCGCAAGCGGATGGCCGGCGAGAGCCAGCTTGCCAAATGGGAAGTCATCGACTTCCTCTGCCGCGTCATCACCACCCCGGTCCACAACCTCCCCGATGATAGCCCCCTGATCCAGGAACACGTCACCACCGCATCCGCCAATGGCGAAGTCACGCGCACCCGCGTCAAGATGATCAGCAAGATCGACGCCATCAAGGTCCTCAACCTCCTCCTCGGCTGGACCATCCCCGACAAGCCCGGTGAACGCACCGAAGCGAGCGCCTTCAGCGAGTTCTTCCGCCGGATCCGCGCCGGCGAGGACGTCAGGGCCCCTTACTGATCCCATCCCGCCGCCCCCCCCAAGGGTTCCTTCTTTCAAGCGATGAACCACGCCCTCAATTCACGCGTCTCTGACAGCCCCTTGGAGACACGTGCCCCCTACCTAACAGGCCAAAGCGACCCCGAATTTAAAATCAGAATCCCAAACAGTTATCATTTGTTACATCTTACCCTCGCAACCCTCTTTATCACCTTTATCACCCTCTCCCAATCCCTTGGAAATGTATATCTTAGGCAAATACCCGTTCTTTCCCACCAAATCAC
>CAXTTX010000366.1:0-4538 GCA_964247045.1 uncultured Verrucomicrobiales bacterium
GGAAACCGGAGCCGTCTGTTTCCCTGACGTGGCGCATCCACTGGTCTCGATCCTGATCCCCTGCCACAACCAGGCGACATTGTTGGAAATCTGCCTGCGCTCCTTGCTGCGCCATGTCCCGGCATCGATCCCGTTTGAAGTGGTGATCGTGCTCAACGCGGCAACGCCAGAGGTGACATCCTTCGCAAGGGAGAGAACGTCGGGGATCACCATCCTGGAGTCGGCCGCGAATCTAGGCGTGGCTGGCGGCTACAATCATGCAAGAACAGCCTCCCGGGGCGAATATCTGCTATTGCTCCACGACGATGTGGAAATCGAGCCGCTGTGGTTGGAGAGCCTGCTGGAAACAATGGCGAAGAATCCCGCCGCGGGGGCGGTCGGCAGCTTCCAGTTTTTCCCGGACGGTACACCGCAACGGGCCGGCTCGATCCTCTGGAACAACGCGACCACCTCCCCGGCCTGGGGCAAGGGCGAACCCGACGAGAAGATCCTGACCGCGATTCGCCCGGTGGACTACGTGGGAACCTGTTCCACGCTGATCCGCGCGGTGACCTGGAATACCATCGGCGGGATGGACGAGGAAATTTATCCGGCCTATTTCGTGGATGTGGACCTTTGCATGAGGGTCCGCCGGCTCGGGCAGATCGTTCTCTGCGACCCACGGTCCAAGGTAAAGCATCACCAGGGCACCAGCAGCCGGAAGCGTTTCCGGGGCTACCTGAATCACCGCAACCGCGGATATTTCACCAGCAAGTGGGGTGCGGAATTGGAAAGCTTCGAACCCGCAGATCCGGATAATTCCGCCGCCATTGCCAAGGCGGAGCAACGCACCGTCCGGCTCGCCGGGGAACTGTTGGAAAAGTGGACGGGTTATCCTCCTTCCGCGGCACCGGCACCGCAGACTGATCCCCTCGAAGGGGAACGCGCGTATTTCCGGAAAGAGATCGCACTTCTAACTGATTACGCGGCCAAGCTGGAGGGAATCGAAACCCGGCTTACGAAACAGTTGGAAAAGGCCCCGGCGCGGAAAGCGGCCGAAAAACAAGAAGCGGAGGTACATCCGCGTCCGGAGGCAAGACGCGGGCTTTTTTCCCGGCTCTCCTCCGCCATCCGGGCGTTCGCGGACTCCGGCCATTGAGGCGCGGATCAGTCTTCCATCGCACGGGCTTGGGAGCCCATCTTGTCCACCCGGCTCCAGTCGACGTCCGCAGCGGGGCGCTTTTTCACGACGGCGAAATCACCGTCCTCCCCGGCGGATGCGAGCGCGATCCACCCCCGGCCCTGCCAGTGCGTGAACCACTCGGAAACTTCCGCCGGATCGGGCTCCCGGTCCGCGGGTTCCTCAAACAACGACACAAGCGTGCCTCCCCGGCGCAGGCGCTCCAGCAGGAGAAACTCAGTCGCGTCCAGACGGCTCTGGCTGGCCCGTCCGCCTGGCCCCCGCCACACCGCGAGATACACGGAGGATTCATCCCCGGGAGCAAACTCTTCCCATTCCGCGCAGAGGTCGGCAGGCACGGGCAAGTGAAGAAGCCGGACGTGGGGTTGCAGGCCGAGTTCCGCGGTGGCGAATTCCTCCGGCGTCACCACCTCCCACTCACCCGCCTCGTAAATTTCCATGTAGGCATATTCCAGGCGGGCGATGGAGGAAAACCACCGCTGCTGGCGCTCGTCCAAAGCATCCCAAGACGCGATGAAATCCGCCATCCGGCTGCCGAGGTGGCGGAGGGTAAAACTACCGGAAGGGCACTCTAACAAATATGCCTCCATCAGCGCCCAGAACGTGTCATCTCCCGCCATTTTCTGAAGCACGGGAAAATCCTCGGCGATCGAGTCCAAGAGCCGGAACCAGTATTGGCGGTGATAGAGCTCGAGGCTTTCCGCCGGGGAAAGATTCACGCCTTGCTTCATCAGTTCCCTGGCCTTCTCGAGGAAGACGGGTGAATGCCCCTCGTCCACGGGCGCGAGTTCCGTGCTGGCACGGCTGCGGCCCCGCAGGGGCATTTGCAAGGCGGAGAAAAACTCCCGCTGGGTTTCGTCAAGCGGCCGCATCGTCTCCTCGTTTGGCGAGCGCGCTCGCGCGCCAGGTTTCGGATTTGCGGGCTTCGGCCCAGACTTCCCCGAAGGAGGGAATCTTGCCGTCCCACTCCAGGAGTGTCGCCACCGTGCCGCAGCGCTCGATGGCGCGTTCGTAAAGTTTCCAGACAGGATCGACCACCGGATGGTCGTGCGTGTCGATGATGAAGCGTTCGTAGCGTGAGTGCCCGGCGATGTGAATCTGTGCCACCCGCGCGGGATCGACGAAATTCACATAGTCCAGCGGTTCAAAGCCATTGTTGATGGAAGAGACATAGATGTTGTTCACATCCAGAAGGATTCCGGTGTCCGCCAGTTCGCAGACCTCCATCAGGAATTCCCATTCGGTCATCTCGCTGCCGTTGAACTCGCCGTAGCTGCTGACGTTCTCGACGGCCAGCGGGATTTCGAGATAGTCCTGCGTCATCCGCAGGTTTTCGGCCGTCTTGCGGGCGGCCTCGAAAGTAAAAGGGATGGGAAGCAGATCGTGGCTCATGCTGCCATCGACGCTGCCCCAGCAAAGGTGGTCGGAGATCCAAGGAGTATTGGTCCGCTTCACCAGGCGCTTGAGGCGCTTGAGGTGACCACGGTCGATTCCTCCCGCGTTGCCCGGGTAGAGTCCGACGCCGTGCTGTACGACGCGGTATTGCTCCATGATCATGTCGAGCACCTCCAGCGGACGCCCGCCCTCGACCATGTAGTTTTCGGAAATGATCTCGAACCAGCCGACCGTCGGTTTCTCCGAAAGGATATGCTGATAGTGCGGGGCGCGCAGGCCAATGCCAGTGGCCAGTTCCACGCCGCCGGTGAATCGCGAGGCACTCATGGTGGACCGGAGAAAAATGACAGATGCTGGAAAAAGGGAAACCCCGCGGGGTTTATACCACCGCGGGGTTCCCGGAAAGATCAGAGGATGGTGCCTTCCTTCTTTTCCTCTTCCTTCTTCTTGTCCTTGCCCTTGCAGCCGTCTTTGCCCTTGCAGCCGTCCTTGCCGTCGCACTTGTCCTTCTCCTTGTCCGCATTGACGATGGAGAGGGTGCCTTCTTTCTTTTCTTCCTTCTTCTTTTCCTTGCCTTTGCAGCCGTCCTTGCCGTCACACTTGTCCTTCTCCTTTTCCTCGGAGGAGACAGGGGTGTTGCCGAGGGTGGTGGCATGGCTCAGGGTGGTTCCAGCGGCAAAGACACCGGCGAGGGCGGCGGCCACGAGGGCGTTGGTGGTTTTCATAATGATATAGGTTTGTTGGTTTTGGTTGATGCAAGGCGAGCCATCCGGCTGCCTTGTATCGGGTAAGACTCGCACCTCCGGGATTTATTCCAATGAATTTCTCGTGCCGGAAAGGCATGGGGCTATTCGCGATTTCCCGCAGGGCGATCCGCGATCTCGAGCTTCAAATCCTCCGAATTTCCGCGCAATTCCGGGGCATACATGGCCGAGGCGACCGCCGGCAGGGCCTTGAAAATCCCCGGAGCCTCCGCCCGGAGCTGGTAGCGGAGCGTGCTCGTCCCGCGCGGCAGGGCGCGGATAAAGAAATCCACGGTCTTGTCCCGCGGTTCCATGTAGGCGTTCAGCCTGCTGCCGCCGATGTAGCCGCTGAGGGCCTCCACCGCCTCGAAACCAGCGGCCTTCGCGTCCGAGAAGAGCAGATATTCGTAATCATTCTTGCTGTCCAAAACCAGTTCCACCTCCACGCGGTCCCCGGAAACGATCTTCGCGCCGTCCGCGAGCGGTTCCCGACGGAAGCGTTCCACGTTCTGTTTCACGACCAGTCCGGTGGCGTCGGGAACCTCGTTCTGCTTTTCGAGCGGGACGAGCTTGGAAATCCGGCGGGTGACTTTCACCTCAAGCCCCGCCGCACGGAGCTTGTCCTCCAGCGTGAAGACCTCCAGGTAGGCATTCGCATAGAGCGTTACCTTGCCGGTCCGGCGGAGTTCGATGTCATGCTTGCCGGTGGTGACGGCTTCCCCTTCCAAGGTCACGGTGCCATCATAGGTGAAGAGATTGTCACGGTTGATGGAAACCTTCCGCAGGGATTTGCCATCCATCAGGATCTCCACGTCCATTTCCGGCGCATCCTCGCCGCTGGCCTTGAAATAACCTGCGATGGCCTCGATGGCGAATGCGGTGTCGCGGGTGGATTCCCAATAGCTCGCGTGCTTGCGGTTGTTCACCAGGTATTTCACCAGCCCGCGGGTGTCCGCGTCCTTCGGCTTCACGGCGGCGAGCAGCTTCAGGTACCAGGCGTGCGCCTCCACCTCGCTGCCATACCAGTTCCACCAATAGCCCTTGTTTTGCAGGTCGAGATAAGCCGTCTGGTTTTCCGGGTCCCGCTTCATGAACTGGGAAATCATCTTGATCACCTCGTCGCGGCGGGCCTCGTCGCCCTTGCGGTGCTGCTCAAGGCCTAACAAGCATTTCGCGTAGACCGGCAGCTCCAGCCGATCCCGATAGGGGAAGGCCAGCAT
>CAXTTX010000366.1:4548-5819 GCA_964247045.1 uncultured Verrucomicrobiales bacterium
TCCGAATCCCGCTTTGCCTCTCCCAGCACCAGGCGGACAAAGGCATCCAGCGAATCCGATTTCAATTTTTCATAGCGGTTGTCGTCCTTCACCTTCTTGCCTTGGTCGCGGAGGGCCTGCCTTTCCACATGCAGTTGCAAGGCGGCCACCTGCTTGCGCTCATAGGCCTGGAGCCACGCGATGCCCGGATTCAGCATGCCCTCGGGAATCTTCCCACCGTTTTCCTTCGCCACGAGGAGGCCGTGCACCACCACCGCCGTGGTGTGGGGATAGGAAGACTCCGCGTAACCGGAGAACCAGCCCCAGCCGCCGTCGGAGTTCTGCATGGACATCAGTTTTTGTACGCCCTGGGCCACCATCTTCTCGATCTCCACCTCATCGAACACCGGGTTTTGCTGCCACTGCTTCCATTGGGCGGCGCGTTCCGCGGAGGTTCCCAGTTCCCGCGGATTGAGGTTGGCGCGCTTCGCCTTCACTTCACCCAGGTTGATCTTGAGATCCTTCAGCATCTTCCGCGCGATCACGGACGGCACGAAGCGGTTCAAGGTCTGCTCCGTGCAGCCATGGGGATAACTCACGAGATATGGAATCGCATCCACCACCGCGCCTGCGATCGTCGGTGAAAACCGCACCGTCAGCTTCGATTGGTCCGGACGGCGTTGTTCCGGCACCTCCATGGCGATGTGGGCGGATTCCACGCCTTCTTCCACCACGCGGCTCCAGGCATCCTGGCGTGACATGCCATGCACGACGACCGGCAGCTTGCGCTCGACCGCATCGCCATCGTCCCCGGCGTCAGCCTTCATGCGCAGCGTCGCCTCTCCCTCACGGATCGCTTTCACACGCCAATCGACGCGAGCTTCGGAACGGGCTGCAATCTCGACGGTCTTTTCACCGCCATCGATCGTTTGCAAAAAGTCTCCATCCATTTCCAAGGAAACTTTCACCGATTTCGGCGCGTCATGATCGTTCTGGATCACCGCGCTGAGCACGGCCTCGTCACGCTCCACAAGGAAACGCGGCGCCTGGAGCCGGACCAGCAGTTCCTTGGACGTGATGATTTCCGTGCTTCCCTCCCCCACACGGGTCCCCTTGCCCAGCACCCATACGCGGGCCTTCCAAGTGGTGAGATTGTCGGGAAACTCCAGCGGAACTTCCGCGTGGCCCTTCGCATCCGTCTGGATCGAGCCAGACCATTTCAAGAGATCGGCGAAGTCACTCCGGACCAGAATGGGATTGTTGCCCCGGGGGGCGGCTTCCCCGGCATTGCC
>CAXTTX010000367.1:0-4362 GCA_964247045.1 uncultured Verrucomicrobiales bacterium
GGCTCACCTGCGTGGAAGCTCAGGAAATCAGTTACCTTCTCCTCCAATCGAATCTCGATTTGAATGGCATCCGCCACCGCGTGGACGCCTCGCTGGGAGACTTGCGGGACCTGGCTCTGGGAAAAAAATTCCCGCTCGTGACCGGCAGTCCGCCGTATTTCCCCGCGAATGCCGGCGTCGTGCCCCAGGACTCGCAGAAAGCGCACGCGCGTTTCGAACTGCGCGGTGATGTTTCCGACTACGCGAAGGCCGCCCTGCGGCATCTCGCGCCCGGCGGCTGGTTCGTGCTTTGTTTCCCATCGCGTCAAAAGCAACGTGCCATCGACGGCATCACCTGCGCGGGCCTGAATATTGTTAGAATGCGGGACGTGATCCCGCGCGAGACCTTGCCCCCTTTGTTCTCTCTCTTCGCCTGCCGCTTGCCCGGAGATGCGCAAGGGGAAATGCTCGTGGAAGAGGATCTGATCGTCCGCCATCAGGACGGGAAGCTGACCGCGGAGATGGCCGGAGTCCGCCGCTGCTTCGGCTTCCGGGATGGCGAGGCGCACGGCGGCTACTGAGAGAGGGAGCATGGCCAAGGTTTCCATTGATCCGGCGCAAGCCACCTGCTTGTCTCGTCGCAACCACCGGAACCATGGATACCTCTCCGCTCGCCCCCGACCGCATTCTCCAAACCGGCATGGCCTTCTGGGCCTCCAAGACCCTGCTCAGCGCCGTGGAAATGGAAGTCTTCACGGAGCTCGCCAAACACCCTTCGGACCTCGCCACGCTCCCGGGCAGGCTGGGCCTCCATCCCCGCTCCGCGACCGATTTCCTCGACGCCCTCGTCGCCCTCGGCTTCCTCCAACGCGACGGCGGGATCTATCAAAACACCCCGGAAACGGACCTGTTCCTCGACAAGGCGAAGCCATCCTACATCGGCGGCATCTTGGAAATGTGCAACCACCGCCTCTTTGGATTCTGGAACAACCTCACCACCGCCCTCCGCGCCGGTGAACCCCAAAACGAGTCGAAGGGGAGCCACGGTGATCCATTCGCCGCCGTATATGCCGACCCGGCCCGCTTGAGGGAATTTCTCCGCGCCATGTCCGGCGTCAGCCGCGGCGCGAACATGGCCATTGCCCGCCAGTTCCCATGGTCCGACCACAAGACCTATGCCGACATTGGCACCGCCCAAGGCGACCTCGCCGTCCAGATCGCTCTTGCCCAACCGCACCTCAAGGGCATCGGCTTCGACCTGCCGGAAGTCGCCCCGGTCTTCGAGGAATACGCGGAGTCAAACGGTCTCGCCGGCCGCCTCACCTATCAGGGCGGCAGCTTTTTCGCCGATGATCTACCCAAGGCGGATGTCCTGCTCTTCGGCCACATCCTTCACGACTGGGATCTCGAAACGAAACGCATGCTCCTCACCAAGGCCTTCGCTGCCCTGCCTTCCGGCGGCGCGGTCGTGGTCTATGACGCCATCATCGACGATGAACGGAAGCAAAACGCCTTCGGCCTGATGATGAGCCTGAACATGCTCATCGAGACGCCCGGCGGCTTCGACTACACCGGCGCCGACTGCATCGGCTGGATGGAGAAAGCCGGTTTCACCAACTGCCGCGTCGAGCATCTCGTCGGTCCCGACTCGATGGTCGTCGGCATCAAGCCGTAACTTCCCACCGCGACGTCATCAGTCGTTCATGAACCGGTGCTCGAGGGCGTGCTGAGTGCCCAGGTCCAGCAGCGTATCCCCGTTGGCACCCAGTTCCTTGCCCACGATCTCATACTCCTGCTTCAGGTTCGTGTGGATCAGGTAGGGATTGTCCGTGTTGATACAGTAGGGAATCTCGTTGTCCGCCAGATCACGGACGAACTGGGCAATGCACGCGTAGTCCGGAATCACCCGCGTCACGAGATTCACCGTCGGGCAAAGTTCCAGACAGACATTTCCCTCCTTCAGCAGCGAAAGGAGAGCATCCTTCTGCTTCTTGTCCGCCTTCCGCAGTTCGATGCCGTGGCCGATGCGGTCCGGGCGGATCGACTCAAGCACGCTCAACATGCCGTCCGGACCAGTGCCCTCGCTTTCACCGACATGATAGGTGATCTTCAGCCCCGCGTGCCGCGCCTTCTCCATCATCGCGGAAACCTCGCTCATCCAGGGTTTGCTCAGTTCCAGCGAACGCGACTCCGGTCCCGCCATGTCGATACCCACCACGCCGTTCGCCCCATTGAGCGAACCCCGGCTGCGCCATTTGATCGCCGCCTCGATGATCTGCCAGTTCGCCTCCAGCGAGAGGTCCCGCCCCAGCGACAGGATGATCCCCGTCGCCACGCCATAGTGCAGCGAGGCCCGTTCGAGGCCCTGCATCACCGCCAGGATGATCGCATCCATCGTGTGCAATCCCCGGCGCATCCGCTTGTGGGGGTTGAATCGCAGCTCGATGCCGCTCACCTCCGCGCGCCGATAGGCCTTGGCCACCACCTGATAGGCGGAGACGCTTGCCGCGGACGGCGATGACTGGATTTCCTCCGTGACTTGGAAATAGCGCCCCAGGAAGTCGTCCAGCGATTTCACCTCGTTGGGCCTTGCCGTCAGCGAGTCGTGGAAAGTCGTGAAATCGACGTATTCGGTCCGCAGCCCGTTGTCGCAAAGGATCTCCCAGAGGACCGATGAAGGGACGGCCCCGCCTAGGTGGATGTGAAGGTCGTGCATAGGCGATGAAATCCGGAAAATCACCAAAAGGCAAGGCTCGAACTCGTCACCTCGCACTCCTTCCAGCGACGCGGATGGCGTTGCAAAAGGGAAATCCTGCGGGCGACTTGCACTCCCACCTCAGGCCAGGATCAAATGTAACTCGCTGGAATTCTGCGATTTTCGCGTCCGTCGCTCGGTGGCATACCCTCCGCTAAAGAAGGCCTACCATGAATTCTGCCATCCACGAAAAGCACCACGCCAATTTCAAGATGTACGTCAACGACGTCATCGGCCTCGAACGCGACATCCTCAATGCCATCGAGACCCAACTTGAGGACGACCGCGTCGTGAATCGTCCCGGGTTCGCGAAAGTTCTCAAAAATATCACCGCCCATGGCCAGGTCCGCCTTGAGCAACTCCAGGCCATATCCGAGGAAGAAGGCGGTTCCGTCGGTGCCACCGTCAAGGAAGCCGTCATGAGCGCCACCGGCGTGCTCGCCGGCCTCTATGGAAAACTTCGCGAACATCCTCTTTCCCGCATGCTTCGCGACGACCGCATCGCCATGAACGTCGTGGAAACCAGCTACGCCATGCTCTACACGCTCTCCCTCGGCATTGGCCATGATCGTGCCTCAAACCTCGCCAAGGAAGGTCTCAACGCGGCGGCCCAACAGGTGCTCGCACTCACCGACCTCTTGCCCGGCATCGTGATCGCCGAACTCAAAGCGGACGCCCCGCTCGAAAACCCCGACGCTTCCAACATCGAAAAGGACGTCCTCGACGCAATCCACAACGCCTGGCGGGCTTGACACGAACGGACCGTGAAGAAACGGCCGACCTTACCTCCTAACCGATCTCGGCCGCCATTTCAGCGAGCTTCGCGCAAGTATTCATGTTGCGCGCGGTCCCCGTCTTCGCCGCGGAAATCACGAGCTTGGATTTGCCCATTCCATCCGGGTAAAAAACGTAAATCTCACGCTTCCCTAGCCGGATCTCCTCGCTCGTGAGATGCTTGCAATGCTCCAACGCATCCTTGGCAGGTGCCTTGTCCAGAAAGATCGCGACCACCTGGCTGCCCCGATGCTTCGGGAACGGATTCTTCTTCACCACCTCCGCCATTTCCGCCGCCGTGCGGATCATCACCCCCACTGCTTTCCCCGCATAAGCCTGGAGGGCCGCCTCGAGACTCGCCTTCACCTCGTCTTCCGCCAGCTTGCTTTGCAACACCACGTTGCCACTCGCGATGTAGGTCTTCACCGACGCGAATCCCGCTTCTTCACAGAGCACCTTCAGATCGGTCATCGGAAGTTTCCCGGTGCCGCCGACATTCACGGCGCGGAGCAGGGCGATGTAGGAGTTCATGGTGATAGTATCAAATGAGACTATCCCGAAGCAGGGAATCATCAATACCCCGGAAACCCGTCCAAGAGATTCGATGGCCTACGATGGGAACTGATGCGATCAGTTCACACGATCATGTGAAATCCCATTTTTCCGGCGGGGTCACATTGGCGGCTGATCTCAACCGCAATTCCCGCCGCCAGCCGCGCATTATTGAGCACCAGCGCGATGTTCGTCACCAGCGACCGACCCTCCGTCAGCTCGAAAATCCGTTGCAGCAGGAAAGGCGTCACCGCCTTGGCCGCGATCCCGCGCTCTTTCGCCTCCGCCAGCGCCGCCGCAAC
>CAXTTX010000367.1:4372-5762 GCA_964247045.1 uncultured Verrucomicrobiales bacterium
GAAATTTCCTCATCCGCAGGTACCGGGTTGGCCACCAGTTGTCCTCCCGGAAGTCCCAATCTTGCCCGCATCAAATGAGCACCTGCGATCTCCGCCGCCGTATCCAGCCGCAGCGGCGCCGGAAGCCCGGATGACCTCGACCAGAACGCCGGAAACTCATCCTGCCCCACCGCGATCACCGGCACGCCCAGCGTCTCTAACACCTCAAGCGTCTTCGGTAGATCCAGAATCGCTTTCGCCCCCGCTGAAACCACCGAAACCGCAGTCTCGGACAGCTCCCGCAAATCCGCGGAAATATCAAAACTCTCCTCCGCACCGGCATGCACGCCACCGATCCCACCCGTCGCGAAAACATCGATCCCCGCCAACCGCGCGCAGATCATCGTCGCGGCAACGGTGGTCGCTCCCGTGCGCCCCGTGGCGATTCCCACCGCCAGATCCGCGCGGGAAAGCTTCATCACGCCCTTCGCCTGTCCCAGGCTCACCAGTTCCTCATCGGTTAGGCCGATATGGATCGCTCCACCCATGATCGCGATCGTCGCCGGCACCGCACCATGCGCTCGCACCTCCGCCTCCACCCGCCGCGCCGTTTCCACATTCTGCGGATACGGCATGCCGTGCGTGATAATGGTCGACTCCAGGGCCACCAGCGGCCTGCCGCCATCGCGGGCCGCTTGCACTTCCGGCGAAAACTTCAGCGGGGCGTTTGTCATAATCCGGGTTCTCCTGAAACATGCCCCGCCGCGGCTTCCAGCGCGAAGGCCAGCGCCTCGGTCCGGCTTCTCCCGGACCGCTCCGCCACGATGTGCGCGGCCATGAAAACATCTCCCGCGCCGGTGCAGCAATTCACCTCCGCCGGCCGTGGGATGACGCTGAGAATCTTGCCTCCCGCCTTCGCATCTGCGCACGACCTGGGCCCGTCCGTCACCAGCACCCTCCTTGCGCCGCGCGCTAACAAGCCTTTCGCTGCCGCCGCGGAATCCGGAAACGGCTCGTGACAGAGCAGGTTCGCCTCATGCCGGTTCAGGTAAAGCGTCGCCCTCGGGTGATCCAGCAGCGGACGCAGCCGCTCCACCTTGCCGGGACTCGCCGGTGCCATCCGCAGGTCCGCTTTCGCGAAACACGGGCACTTCGCGATGTCGCCCAGCAACTCCTCCGTTAGATTCCCGTCCAGCGCGATCAAATCCGGCCACGGCCCATCGGCATTGCCCAGCCTTCCGTCCCTCAGCGGCTCGAGGATGTTCGCCCCCGCCGCCTCCAGCGAATGCGCGTCCGCGATCGCCGCCACCAGGTCATGCGAATCCTCGATCGCCATGTAGCGGTCCGTCGGAAAATCCGGCGTCCGGTAAACACAGTTTGTGAGAATGCCGCTGTCCTCGCAGGCACCCAT
>CAXTTX010000368.1:0-5198 GCA_964247045.1 uncultured Verrucomicrobiales bacterium
AAGTCGCCGGCCTGCTGGACGATCTCTCCAAGGAGCTCGAGGCCCGCGGCCCCGCTTCCGGCCGCGATGCCCCCGAGGTCTTCCTCATCGTCCACGATCTCCAGCGCTTCAAATCCCTCCGCCCCAGCGATGACTTCGCCTTCTCCATGGATGACGATGCGGGCACCGCCAGTCCTTCCCAGGTTTTCGCCAACCTCCTCAACGAAGGCGGCCCCGTCGGCATGCACGTCATCGCCGCCACGGACACCTGGAACAACGTCAGCCGCTGGATTCCCCGCAAGCTCCTCGCCGAGTTAGAAATGCGCGTCCTCTTCCAGATGAGCGCCAACGACTCCTCGAACCTCATCGACTCGCCCGCTGCCACCTCGCTCGGCCTCCACCGCGCGCTCTTCCACAATGAGCACTACGGCACCTTGGAAACCTTCCGCCCCTACGCCATGCCCGACGACGCCTGGCTGGAGGAAATCGCCGACCCCGCCCCGATCTAACGGGAGACGGTGACTCGAGACCCTCTGAAAGGCAGGGACCGTTATCCCTAACGGTCCGGCTGGGGCAGTCCACCCGACCCCGAACATCCAAGGTTCGCGGTGACGTCACTCTTCCTGCCTGGGCGCGGTGTCTTCTATCAGCCACCATGCCTCTCTTGATCCGTGTCCATCCGCGTTCATCCGTGGTTCCTCTTTCCTCTGATCCCGCCCCTCTGGCCACTAACTGGCATCAGCTCTCTCCCTCGACCTTCTCATAACTCGCCAGCAGGTGGTGGAATTTCTCCCCCTGTACACTGATGTGGCTATGCAGCGCCGCCGCCGCCGCCGCCGCGTCCCCACGCGCGAGCGCCTCCAGGATCTCCGCATGCTCCTCCATCGATTGCGCCAGCCGCCCGCGTGCCCGCAGTTGCATCCGGCGGAAGGGACGCAGCCGTTTGTTCAGTTTTCCCGCCTCCGCCGCCAGGAAGCTGTTCCCGCTCATCCGGTAGATCAGCGAGTGGAACTGTTCATTGTCGTGATAATAGGTATCCGGATCCTCCTTCTCCACGGATCTTTCGCACGCCCGCGCTGCCACCGACAGCTCCGCCAACTCACCCGAGGAAACCCGTTTCGCCGCCAGCCGCCCGCACATCGCCTCCAGCTCCGCCATCACCTCGAACATCTCCAACAGCTCGACAATGCCGGGGTGCCGCACAAATGCCCCGCGCCGCGGAATCAGTTCCACCAGCCCGGAGGCCGCCAGCATTTGCAGCGCCTCCCTCATCGGTGTCCGGGAAACCCCGAAACTGGTCGCCAACCTCACTTCGTCGAGGCGTTCTCCTTTTTTGAAGCTCCCTTGGACGATCCTGTTTTCCAGGTCCTCGCGGAGGCGGTCTGCGGTTCGGGTTCTCATGGGTTCAAAAGCGCTATCCCGGTTTTTGGCACAATTCCAGAAAGCTTGTTGTATACAAAATGTTGCGCTGCCCCGGAATCCTGCCAGACTCCGGCCCACTCGGCAATCCCCGAACCACCCCTGGCCTTCTTCCTCGTCAATCCAGTCTTCTAAAAAACCGCACCCGGGGCCAGCCCTTCCGGCCGCCCATTCTTCCGACGAAATGATCGAACTGCCGTTAGTCGCCCGTGCCCGTACCTTTGGTAAGAAAATCGCGATCCGCGAGAACGCCTCGGAATACACCTATGCGGATCTGTTACGGGCCTCCGCCGCCCTCGCTGCGTCCCTTCTCCAGGGCCGTCCGGATCTCGGCGAAGCCCGCATCGCTTTCCAGGCTCCCGCCGGCTTTGATTACTTCGTGATCCAATGGGGAATCTGGCGCGCCGGCGGAGTCGCCGTCCCGCTCAGCACTTCCGCCGCAGCCGCCGAGATCGAGCACGCCTTGCAGGACTCAGGCGCTGAGGCGGTTATCGTGATGTCCCGTGAAATCGCCACCTCATGGCCGCTGCCGGATAGCAGCGATTGCCGCCTGATGGTCTACACCAATCTCGATGCCACCTTGGAATCGCCGCTTCCCGAAATCGATCCCTCGCGCCGCGCGATGATCCTTTTCACCAGCGGCACCACCAACAAGCCCAAGGGAGTCGTCACCACCCACTCGAATATCGCCGCGCAGATCGAAATGCTCGTCCTTGCATGGCAATGGACCGCTGACGATTCGATACCCCTGTTCCTTCCGATGCACCACGTCCACGGCATCATCAATGTCGCCTCCTGCGCCTTGTGGTCCGGCGCGTGCATCGAGACATTCGCGAAGTTCGAAATGGATCGCATCCTCCGGCGCGTTGCCGCCGGAGCCTATTCCCTGTTCATGGCGGTGCCCACCATCTACGTGAAACTCCTCGAGGCCTTCGCCGCTGCTTCCCCCGTGGAAAATGAGCCGGTCCTCGGTGGCTTCCGTGCCATGAGACTCATGGTATCCGGTTCCGCCGCGCTGCCTGCCAGCATCTTCGCCCAGTGGCACGCCTTGACCGGTCAGTCTTTGTTAGAGCGCTACGGCATGACGGAGACCGGCATGATTCTATCAAATCCGTACCACGGCGAGCGACGTCCCGGCTCCGTTGGTCTGCCCCTGCCCTCCGTTGAAGTCCGTCTGAAAACGGAGCAGGGAACTCTGGTCACTTCGGAAGATGAACCCGGCGAAATCCAGGTGCGCGGCCCCGCCGTCTTCCTCGAATATTGGAACAGCCCCGCCATCACCCGATCCAGCTTCGATGGCGATTGGTTCCGCACCGGCGACCTCGCCGTGATGGAGTCCGGCTACTACCGCATCATGGGCCGCCTCTCGGTCGATATCATCAAGAGCGGCGGCTACAAACTCTCCGCCTTGGAAATTGAATCCACCTTGCTCGAACATCCCTCCATCCGCGAGTGCGCCGTCGTCGGCATCAAGGACGAGACCTGGGGCGAAATGGTCGGAGTCGCCGCCGTCCTCAAGGAACATGCCGCCTCCTTCGATCTGGAAGAACTCCGTGCCTGGAGCCGCGGCCGCCTCTCCCACTACAAGGTCCCCCGGAAACTCCTCCTCCTCGACAGCCTTCCCCGCAACGCCATGGGCAAGGTCACCAAGGCCGATGTCTCCCGCGTGCTCAAGACCGTCCCTTGAGTGTTCCAACCGCGATTTCCGGTATGCCGCTTCACCGGAAATTGTATACATCGCCCTCTTCCGCAGCGCAGCGACTGTCGGAGCGGAATGGGAGCGCAGCGGACATGGCGGGCCTGACTTCTTCCAAACAAGCCCGCAAACACTCCTGTCCCCGTCACCGTCTGCCACCCTTTCAGTGACCATCCTCTCAAACCCGTACCCCATCAGCACCCGGCAACCCTCGCCACTTGCAGCGATCTCTCCCTCACACCCCCTCTTCCCGCGTCCCCTCATAAACCGTCACCACCCCGAACGTGAGCGGCGTCGCATCCGTCTTCCCAAACCCACACGCCTCCAGCAAATCCCTCATACCCTTGCCCGAAGGAAACGCCTCGATCGACCCTCCCAGATATTCATACGCATCCTTCTGCCCCGTCAGCAGCCCCGCCATCCGCGGCAGCACATTGTGCAAATACCACCGGTATGGCCCCCGCATGATCCCCGTCGGCAGCGAGAAATCCAAAATGACCAGCCGTCCCCCCGGCTTGATCACCCGGCGCATCTCCCGCAGCGCCGCCGGATAATCCGCCATGTTCCTTAGCCCGAAGGCCACCGTCACCACATCGAACGCCTCATCCCCGAAAGGCAAATTCAGCGCATCCGCCACGATCGTCTTCGCCAGTCCGCGCTGGCTCGCATGCGCCAGCATTTCCGCGCAAAAATCCGAGGCGATCACCTCGCAGTCCGGACACTGGTCTTGAATCTCCAGCGCCAGGTCGCCCGTCCCGCTTGCCACATCCAGCAACCGCTTCGGTTGCCACTTCTTGATCCGCGCCGTCACCACCTTCCGCCACCAGATGTCCATCCCCCCGCTCAGCACGTGGTTCGTCAGCACGTAGCGGTCCGCGATTCTCGCGAACGCGTCATGAACGTAAGTGGCATCCGGCATGCCCGATGCCTAAACCCGGAGAAAAATCTGCCAAGCCCTCATTCCCCGGACCGCGGAATTTATTCCGCCCCAACCTACCACGTCTTCCACCGGGACCGCGGAATTCATTCCGCTTGGCTTCGCCAAGTCCTCCACTGGAGCGCGGAATTCATTCCGCCCCAACTCGCCAAGTCTTCCACCGGGACCGCGGAATTCATTCCGCTTGGCTTCGCATGTCCTCCACCGGACAGCGGAATTCATTCCGCTTGGCTTCGCACGTCCTCAACCGGACCGCAATCGAAGCGAAGCGTAAATGGACGGCTATTCTCATCCAAATTCACCGTCAAAATTCATTCCGCTCCGCTTCCCCCTTCCTCCTTCCTCCCCCTCACGCCCCGATCGGATGCCACGTCGTTTTCGCCTCCAAATGATCCCGGATCTCATACAACCCCTGCGCCTTCTCCGAATACCAATCCGTCGCCGTCTCCGCCGGAATCAGCTTCAGCCGCTTCACGCTGTCCGCCGCTCCCACCTGCAAGGTCTTCCGATCCTCCAGATTCGCCACCGCCGCGATTCCCCGGAAATGCGCGTGCGTCGCGAAAGTCGGCACCATTTCCGCCCGCTCTCCCGTCAACAAATTGACCACCCCACCCGGCAAATCACTCGTCGCCAGCATCTCACCCAGCAAAATCGATGGATATGGCGCCCTCGTCGACGCCAGCGCCACCACCACATTCCCGGAAGTGATCGCCGGCATCACCAGCGACAACAGCCCCAGCAGCGGTGCCTCTTCCGGCGCGATCATCCCGATGATTCCCATCGGCTCGTTCACCGTGAAATTGAAATGCGCCGACGCCACCGGGTTCACGCTGCCCAGCAGCGCTTGGAATTTGTCCGTCCAACCCGCGTAGTGGACGATCCGCTCCACGCTCGCCGCCACTTCCTTGGCGGCATCCGCCTTCGAAACCCCGCCGAGCATGATCGCTTCCGTCATCTCTCCGCCACGTGCCTCCAGCATCTCCGCCAGCCGATAAAGGATCTGCCCGCGGTTATACGCGCTTCGCGTCGCCCAACTGCCCGCCACCTTCGCCGCGGCCTCCACGGCATTGCGGACATCCTTGCGCGTGCAAAGCGGGATGTTCGCGTAAAACGCTCCGGACGCATCGTTGACCGGATAAACCCGGCCGCTTTCGGAACGGATGAACG
>CAXTTX010000368.1:5219-5756 GCA_964247045.1 uncultured Verrucomicrobiales bacterium
ATGGGAAGACGGGACATGGGGAAATCTGTTGGGTGGTAGTCGGTTGTTGGGAAGCCCGTGCGGTTCACGTGGCCGTAAGGATCAATTCCTCGTCATCGGTATGGTCCGCCGCGAAGGTGAGGCATGCGTCGATATCCTCGGACTCCAGATAGGGATAGGCTCCCAAAATCTCCTCGGTCGAACGCTCGCTCGCAAGTTGGCGAAGGACGTTCTCGACCGTGACCCTTAAGCCGCTGAGACAAGGCTTCCCGGACATCATTGATGGATCGACGATGATACGTTCTGTTCTCATGGAGGTGGGTGGTGGTGGTGGCTTCAGGCCTTCTTCAATTCCGTGTGTTCCGTGTGTTCCGTGGTTTCCGTGGTTTCCGTGGTTTCCGTGGTTTCCGTGGTTCGATAAAATTTGTCCAATCGTCTTCACACCAGCTTCGCATACTCCAGCAGTCCCTGCTTCCCGCCCTCGCGGCCGAAACCGGACTCCTTGTAGCCGCCGAACGGCGAGGTCGGATCGAACTTGTTGAAAGTATTCGCCCACAC
>CAXTTX010000369.1:0-5746 GCA_964247045.1 uncultured Verrucomicrobiales bacterium
CCGACCTCATCGCCCGCGAGCAAGGGTGAAACCGTTCCGGACAACCAGATCCGCTTGCCGTCCTTCCGGAGATGCCAGCGCTCGTCGGAAGCGAGGCCGGTCCCGCGCGCGGTATCGAGTTCCCTTTGCGGAATGCCCGTGGCCTGGTCCTCGGGCGTGAAGATCATCGAGAAACGCTGCCCCATGACCTCCGCATCGCCATAGCCGAAGATCTTCTCCGCCCCGGGATTCCAACCGGTTATGCCGCCCGCCGCATCCGTGGTGATGATCGCGTAGTCCTTGACGCTCTGCAGCACGAGCTCCAGATGACGGCGCGAGTCGCGCAAGGCTTCCTCGACCTTCTTGCGTTCCGTCAGGTCGACGGTCACCGCCAGAATGACTGGTTCCTCGCCGGTTCCCAGGTTGAGCAGGGAGAGCGTGCTGTTCGCCCAGATGATCCTGCCGTCCGGCAGCACGTAACGCTTGTCGATGGAAACCGGCTCGCCGGTGGTGATGAGCCTCTCGATCTCCTGCCGGCAGAACGGCATGTCATCCGGAAAGGATACCTCCCTGAGTTCCGTTCCCAACAGTTCCTCCCGGGATCTTCCAAGGATGCGGCAGAGCGTGTCATTGACGCGGATGAACCTGCCGGCGATGGAGATTTCCGAAAGTCCCGCCTCTGCTTCCGCGAAGATGGAGGACAGCCGTGCTTCCGACTTTTTCAGGGCCTCCTCGGTCAGCTTCCGGGAGGTGATGTCCATGAACACCACGGCAAGCCGCTGGCTCCCAGCGCCACCCAGCCGGGAGGCGGAGACCGTGAGCCACCGGTTCACGGGCTCAAGGTAGCCCTCGAACTGCAAAGGCTCCCCGGTGCGGAGAACGCGGTCACAGTTTTCAAGCCAGACCGGCTCAATGCCGGGCAACACTTCGAGGACGGTGCGGCCCTTTGGATCGCCGAGTCCGACCTGGGCGGAGAATGCCGGATTGCACTCGATGTAACGGTAATCCACCCGGCGGCCGGTCTTGTCATTGACCGCCTCGAGAACGATGAATGCCTCGCTCATCGATTCGAACAAGGTGCGCAGGCGCTCCTCGCTCGCGCTCACCTTCCGCTCGGTTTGCCGCTGGTCGATCACATCCGCCACCTGCCTGGCCAGCAGGTCCAGGTAGCGCAATTCGCGCTCGGTGGAGCGGTGACGGCTCTTCCAGTGCGTGGAAATCATCCCGATGCGCCGCCCCGAGCGGCCGATCAGCGGGGTCGACTGCGCGGTACGATACCCGGCGTCCAGATGCCACTGGAGGTCCCCTTTTTCATCCCGATGGGCACCGTCCTCGAAATTCAGGAAGACCCGCTCACCCGCTGCAATCGCGGCTCCGCAACTGGTACCGGAGGCGGCACTCAAACGCCGATACCGCTCCATGGCATCCGGCGGCAATCCGAGAACGGAAACCAACACCAATTCCCGGGTTTCAGGATCGAAAAGCTGCACCGTGCCGCCATCGGCCCGGGTCAGTTTCATGGCGGCGGTGATCATCTCGTGATAGACCACGCGGTCGTCGGTTTCGGCAGTCAGCCGCGCGCCAAGTTCGCGCAGCAACTGCGTGTCGTGCAGGTCGGCGGCGACCATTTCGTCGGCGCGTGCGCGCTCGAGCCTTGGAAAAAGCCGGTTTGCGAATTCGCGGAAGAGCTCGATCTCATCCTCACGCCATTCCCGGGGTGAAGAATCGCAAATGGACAGCAGGGACTCCAGCTTGCCCCGGCGCTTGAAAGGGACGGCGACGAAGGCTCCCACACCGGTGTGCTGGAACGCCTCCCCGTGGGTTCGGGGGTCGTTTCCCGTGTCGCAGACGACCACATGTTCGCCGGCATGATAGGCATCGGTGATGCCATGGCCAACGAAGTCCGAAATGCGGACCCTCACTCCGACCGACGGAGTTCCCCGCATGTCCCAAGCGTGGTGGAAACTCAATCCACCGTCCGAGTCATCGGCCTCCACCTGATAGTAGGCGTCCACCTGGAGGTGCCTTCCCAGCCGTCCGCCGACGGCCTGCATGATTTCGGCCACGCCCGCCAGCCGGGTGAAATCGTCCTGGATCTCGCCCAGGAAGGCGGCATTGGCCTCGCGCAACTTGCGGGGCGTGATGTCGTTGAAAAGGACCGCCACACGCCGCTGCGAGGGATCCCCGACGCGGAAAGCATACACGTCATAGAACCGTTTGAACGCGTTCGCGGCGTGCTCGAAACGCTGGGGCTCCCCGGAAAGCGCGATCTCCCCGTAAATTTCAAACCAATGGGGGTCATGATTTGGCACCAGTTCCTTCATCCGGCGGCCAACCACATCCTTCAGGCTGGTTTGCCTTTCAAAAGCAGGATTGGTCTCCAGAAACACATAATCGCAGCCCTTGCCATGCCCGTCGAACAGGACCTCGACCAGGCAGAAACCCTCGTCGATGCTGTCGAAGAGCGTGCGATACTTCACCTCCGACAAGCGCAGCGCTTCTTCCGCCCGCGCGCGTTCCACGGCCGCCCAAGTGCGTTCCGCGACCTCCTCCAGCAGGGTAATTTCATCCGGTGAGAAATTATGCGCCGTGCGGAAGTGGACAAAAAGCACCGCGAGAAACCGCCCGTCCTTGAGCAAGGGCTTGTTCAACATCGCGCGGAGTTCCAAGGCGGCATAGGATTCCTTCACCGCCGGGGACAAGGAAGGATCGTTGGGAATATCCTCGTGTACGACGGTGCGGCCGGTCAGGAAAGTCGGTAGCAAATCGCCGTAGTCATCGTAGCGATGAATTCCCTCGATGCCACCCACACCGTTTGAATAGGTGCGGCGGATCAGGAGTGTCTCCCCGTCTTCCCGGGCTTCCGCATAGCCCACGCGATTCGCCCCGAGATAGTCTCCTAACAGCCTTGAAGCGGTTTCCTGGACTTCGACCGGATTGCCCAGGGGCCTGAGCGCGTCACCGAGTTTCAAGAGGAAGCTCTGGCGATTGCCAATGGCCCGGAGGATATCGTCCACCAGCCGGGTGGATTTTTCCCGCAAGGTCTCCCCGCCCGCCCGGGACGCGCAGGACCCCGCGGCCTGCTTCAGCGCCGGTTCTCCGGATTCCAGGGGGGTGAGTTCCATGCAACTTCAGAATAGGCCTGAATCCTCCCGGAGTGCCAGTGGATAGTACGGGCTCGTGGCTGTTCTTTTGCCGCGACATCCGGGTCCTTTCCCGGCCCTTTCCAAGAGATTCCGGCACGCCGGCGTCCGCCGGGCTACTGGGCGGAAGACCGCTCCCCGCCGTCGTTCATGCCATGCTCGATCCAAAGCACCGCGCCCCGCATGAGGGCCGGGGCGTCGGGAAGTCCGAGCTTGGTCTTCATGTTCGCACGGTGGGCATCAACGGTCTTGGGGCTGATGTGAAGGTGCTCCGCGATTTGCGAGGTGTTCTTGCCACGGCCTATCAGTTCAAAGACCTCCAGTTCACGGTCCGTCAGGCGGTCCAGTCCGAACTGGGCCTGTGACTTGGTTCCGGAGAGATTCTTCAGCAGGTGATTGGAGGCCGTGTTGCTCAGATAGACATCGCCTTCGAGGATCGACTGGATGGCCTGGGTCAGGGCTTCGGTCGGCTCCCCTTTCATCAGGTAGCCCTTGGCCCCGGCCCGCATCACCCGCTCCGCATAGAGCATTTCATCATGCATCGAGAAGACCAGGATGCGCACCTCCGGCATGAGCGCGAGCAAGTCCTTGATGACTTCCAGACCGTTCTTGTCGGGTAACGAGATGTCGAGCGTGACGAGATCCGGCTTCAGTTGTGGAATCTGCTCCAAGGCCTTCGACGAGGTCTCCGCGAAGCCGCAGAGTTCCCACCCGCCTGTCTCCTCGATCAGTCGGGTCAAGCCCTCCCGCATCATCGGATGATCATCGACGAGATAAATGCGTTTCCTCTTCTCCATAAATTTCTTGTGACTTCGGGGGGGTATCGCCGCCACAGGGCCGCATTCTAGTCATGAGTTCCGGGAGAATCCAAGTTCATAGCTGGACTTTTATGAAATCGGGGGATCTAGGAGATCTCCCTTCCCGAACTAGGCGTTTCACCTAGCACATCCGGTACCACCGGGGCGGCGTTGTTAGTCCGCGTGCCAGGGTGCTCCGTTCACAAACACGTTGCGCGCGGTGAAATCCACGATTCCAGCGGTCTCCAGGGCCGGATCAGCCAGTTTGAGATCCATGTTTTCAAAGGTGATCCCCGAGAGGGCATCCCCGGGATTTCCCTCAAGCCTGCCGAACGCGCGGCAGCCGCCTGTCACGTTGCGGAGGGTGATTCCACTCACCGAGCGGGAGGGCGGCGGATGCCCCTTGAGATCGAAGAACTGCGTCCAGGGGGCGACATTGAGGAGTCGGCCTTCTCCCGCGAGCGTGATGCTGTCGATGACGATGTTCTCGTAACGCTGGGGCGTGTCCGGCCGGAGCTTGAGCGTCAGCAGCGTCGCGTCTCCGGTGATGCGGCAGTTTTTCACGGTCACGTTGCGCACGAGCGTTGCCTCGCTGCCGCAGGTGATCACGCCGTTGCCATCGCCGAACCCGCAGTCTTCCACGAGGATGTTCTCCACAGGAGGGCTGTCTTGGTCCTGATCCGCCAGGGGACCCTTGCTGCCTTTCAACGCGATATTGTCGTCATTCACGGAGATGAAACATTTCCTGATGGTGACATCCCGCGAACTGTCGATGTCGATGCCATCCGTGCTCGGGCCGAGGATATTGTCCTTCACCGGCAGGTTCACCGACTTCGAATCCTTCCCGATTTCCGATAGAATTTCTTTCGTCATGTAGTTGCGGTGACCGGTCAGACGTGCCGGCGCGAGGATGGCGACATTCTCTATCAGAACTTGTGAACAGCGGTAGAGGTGGAGGTTCCAGAAACCGGAGTAGCGCAGGGTGACGCCGGTGACGCGGGCATCCTTGCAGCGATCGAGGAACACCAACCGCGGGCGCTCCACCTCCAGGTTCGTGCACTTCGGGTTTTCCCGCCGCCGTTGCCAGAATTGTGCCCAATAGGGGATGCCATTGCCGTCGAGGACTCCCTTGCCGGTGATCTCCACGCCCTGCAAGTCGCGCGCGTTCACCAGCGCCATCCGCCAGGGTTCGAAGTGGCCCTCGATCCGCGTTTCCTGTTTTGGATAGTCCTCTATCCGGTCGGAGCCTAACAGCACGGAGCCTTCCGCGAGATGGAGCTTCACGTCCTGCTTGAGAAAGATCGAGCCGCTGCGCCA
Source organism: uncultured Verrucomicrobiales bacterium (assembly GCA_964247045.1). Lineage (GTDB taxonomy): Bacteria > Verrucomicrobiota > Verrucomicrobiia > Verrucomicrobiales > Akkermansiaceae > Luteolibacter. The sequence goes on from CAXTTX010000369.1 coordinate 5,237, forward strand.
GGTTCCGGCGGGGATCTCCACGACTCCCCCGCCCTTTTCCGCCGTTTCGTCGATTGCCCGCTGGATCGCGGCGGTGTTGATGGTTTTTCCACCCGGCACGGCACCGAATGCCGCGATGGAACGGGTCTCGGCCGCAAGGGAGAGGCCGGTGACGGCAAGGGCGGCCAGAATGCGCATCTTCATCAGTGGCCATTCTTACCCGACTTCCGGTGCGCCTGCGAATAACCCAACCGGGTTGCTGGCGAGGGCTTGCCCGGCGGCCTAGACTCCCCCTGTCCATGGCATTCCGATCGCTCTTTTCCTCCGCCGTCATCGTCCTGGCCGCCACCGGCCAAGGGCATTCCGCGGAGTTTCCGCAGGACCCGGCCGGCTGGCCCGCCGCGACACCGGTGAACAAACCGTGGACCCGCTGGTGGTGGTTGGGCAGTGCGGTGGACAAGCCAAACCTGACCCGCCAGTTGGAGGACTTCGCCAAGGCGGGCATCGGCGGCGTGGAAATTTGTCCGATCT
>CAXTTX010000370.1:0-5742 GCA_964247045.1 uncultured Verrucomicrobiales bacterium
GTCGGCCAGGTCGGCGCGTCCCAAAGCGGGGAGCAAGCCGTGAGCGAGCCGCGAAAAGTGAAGATCCGCAAACTGCCCACGGGGGTACGCGGACTTGACGATATCCTGGGCGGCGGCATTCCGGAATTCTCGTTCAATGTCGTCGCTGCCGCGCCGGGGTGCGGCAAGACCACGCTCGCTCATCAGATCGTCTTCGCAAACGCCACGGTGGAGAAACCGGCCCTGTATTTCACCGTCCTCGGCGAGCCCGCGATCAAGATGCTGCGCTATCAGCAGCAGTTCACCTTTTTTGACGAGACCAAGCTGGGCAAGGCCATCCGCTTCATCAATCTGAGCGACCTGGTCCTGGAAAGTGATTTGAACACGGTCCTCGCCGAGATCATCAGGCAAGTGACCACCTCGCACCCCGGCGTGGTGGTGGTCGATTCCTTCCGCACGGTGATGCGGAAGTCCCTCATCCTGGGGAAGGAAATGGAAACGCAGGACTTCATCCAGGGTCTCACGCAGTTTCTAACAAGCTGGGAGGCGACGACCTTCCTGGTGGGCGAATACGGTGAGGAGGAAATGCGGGGCAATCCCTTGTTCACCATCGCGGACGGGCTGTTCTGGCTTTCCCAGGTGACGGAAAGGAACTCGGTGGTGCGGAAGTTGCAAATTCTCAAATTGCGCGGCCAGGAATCCGTCCCCGGCCTGCACACCATCCGCATCAGCAATTCCGGCCTGCAGGCGTTCTCGCGCACTTTGGGCCTGGCCGGGACAGGGGCGAAGTCGAAAAATGGACAACGGATCTCACTCGGCGTGCCGGAGATGGACGCGATGCTGAGCGGGGGCATCCATGAAGGTGACAGTTGCCTGGTGGCAGGGCCGTCCGGCACCGGGAAGTCGGCGCTGGCCACCCAGTTCATCCATGAAGGATTGCGTCAGGGGGAGACCGCGGTGATCGCGATTTTCGAAGAGCGCCCGGAAGGATACATGATGCGTGCCAAGTCGCTCGGCATGGATCTGAAATCCTTCGTGAAAGAGGGAAAGCTGGAAATCCTCTACGTCCGCCCGCTCGACTTATCCGTGGATGAAACGATGCAGGAGATCCTCGACGCGGTCAAAAGGCTCGGCGCGCAACGCCTGGTGATTGATTCGCTGGTCGGCTTCGAGATGGCGCTTTCGCCGGGATTCCGCGAAGACTTCCGCGAGTCGCTTTACCGCATGATCAGCGCCCTGACCGGCGCGGGGGTGACCATCGTCAGCACGGTGGAAGTCGAGGACTCCTTCACCGGGCTGCCCCTCAGCCAATATGTGATCTCATTCCTAACCGACGACATCATCCGGATGCGTTACGTCGAGATCGGTGGACAGATCCGGAAGGTGCTGGCCGTCATCAAGATGCGCGGCAGCAACCACAGTAAGGACATCCGCGAGTATATCATCACGGACCAGGGCCTCACCCTGCTGGAACCGATGCAATCCTCCTATTCGGGCCTGACGACCGGATCGCCGGTGCTGCTCAGCAATCCCGAGGAACTCCCGCCCGAACCCAAGGCGACATAGAACCTAAAACCATGAAACGGGGCAAAGCAAAACCTTCTCCGCCAAATCAGCGGGGAAGCGCCGTGCCCTTGGAAGCGGTCCTCAGGATGGAGGAATTGACGGGGCGCGCGGCGCGTGGTCCCGATTACAAATCGGAAAACCGCGCCTTGGTCGCGTTGGCCGCCGCCTTGGCGGGCTCACCGGGAACGGTCCTGCAGAAAATGGCGGAGATCCTCCTGAAGACATTCCGCGCCGGCTCGGCCGGCTTCAGCCTGCCCAACGAGGTGGATGCAGGACAGACCTTTTATTGGCCCGCGATCGCCGGCAAATGGAAGCCTTTCATCGCCGGCGGCACGCCCCGCTCCTTTGGCCCGTGCGGCGATGTGATCGATGGCGATGCGCCGCTATTGTTCACGCATCCGGAGCGGCGTTACACCTATTTGGCGGACATCCAACCTCTGGCGGAGGAATTCCTCATCATTCCTTTTCACCTCGATGGCAAAGCCGTCGGCACCCTCTGGATCGTTTCCCACGATGAGGGTCGCAAGTTCGACGCCGAGGATCTGCGGCAACTGGTGAGCATGGGCACCTTCGCCTCTTCCGCCTGGCAGCTTTCGGCCGTCCAGGCGAAAACGGTCTCCATGATCGAGGCGCTGGTTCTCGGTTCCATACGACAGCACGAGATGGCGGAAGCCGCGGAACAGGCGCACGCGCTTTTGAAAAACGAGATTGCCACGCGGGAGAAGACCGATCGCGAACTGGAGGAACAGGCCCGGCTGCTCGACCTCAGTCATGACGCCATCATCGTGCGCGATATGAAGGGCGCCATCCTTTTCTGGAACCATGGGGCACAGGAGCTTTATGGCTGGACCCGCGAGGAGGTGCTGGGGAAAATCAGCCACCTTCTCCTGCGGACCAAATTCCCCACCCCTCTGAAGGACCTCGTCAGGGAACTGCGTGAGACAGGTCGCTGGAACGGCGAACTCATCCACACGAAACGCGATGGCAGCCAGATCACGGTCTTGGCAAGCAAGACCCTCGACCGGGATGCCCAAGGCCGCCCGGTGGCCGTCCTGGAGAATCTAACCGATGTCACGGCCCGCAAGATCGCGGAAGGGGCCCACCTCCGCCTCGAGGTCATGACCGCCTCCAACTTGAAATTGGAGAAGGAAATCATCCGACGCCAGGCCGTCGAGGATTCCCTGATCCAGTCCCGGTCGGAAGAAACGCGCCTGCTGTCACAATCCCGTCAGCAGGAAATACGGTTGCGCGAACTTTCCCATCGGATCATCCACGCCCAGGAGGAGGAGAGGAAACGGATCAGCCGTGAACTCCATGACGTGATTGCCCAGACCCTCGTGGGAATCAATGTCCATGTCGCCGCACTGGCCAAGGAAGCCTCCCCGGGTGCCGGCAAGCTCCGCAGGAAAATCGCCAGCACCCACCGGATGGTCGAGCAGTCCGTGGAGATCGTCCACCAATTCGCCCGCGAGTTGCGGCCGACGATGTTGGATGACCTCGGCTTGCTCCCGGCGCTCAAGGCCCATCTTCAGGAGTTCATGAGGAACACCGGCATCCGGGTGAGCCTCAAGGCTTTTGCCGGGATTGAGGCCGCTTCCGACACCACCCGCACGGTCCTCTACCGCATCGCCCAGGAGGCCCTGGCGAACGTGGCCAAACACTCGAGGGCAGCCAACGTGGGAATCGCCATCAGCATCCGGGGCGGCACCATCGCCATGGAAATTGCCGACGACGGGAAAGGTTTCGATCCGGCGGGAAACAAGAGTTCCGAGAAGAAAAAGCGTCTTGGCCTGATCGGGATGAGGGAGCGCGCTGAAATGATCGGCGGCGTCTTTTCGGTGGATTCCGCACCGGGCCAGGCGACGACGATTCGGGTAACGATAGAAGCTACCCCCGTGAAACCCAAACCGGCCCCCGGGACGGCAGCCAAAAAGCCAGCCGCAAGACGACCATGAAAAAAATCACCATCCTGCTGGCCGAGGACCACACGATCGTCCGGGAGGGCTTGCGGGCACTTTTGAAATCGGAGACGGACATTTCCATCGTGGGGGATGCGGAGAACGGCCGTGAAGCGGTCGCTTTGACCCGGCAGCTCGTTCCCGACGTGCTGGTCATGGACATTGCCATGCCGGTTCTCAACGGCCTGGAAGCGACCCGGCAGATTCTCTCGAAGAAGACCCCGACCAAGGTCCTGATTCTTTCCGCCCACAGCGACGATGCCTATGTCGAGAAGGTGATGGCCCTGGGGGCATCCGGTTACCTCGTGAAACAATCCGCCTTCCAAGTGCTGCCGGAAGCGATACGGGCGGTTCACGGTGGCAAGACCTACTTCAGCCCCGCCATTTCGAAGCGCTTCGGATCCGCACCGCAAAAGAAAATCACACGGACGGGAAAGACAAAGCCGGACTCCGGCGTCCTGACGACCCGGGAGATGGAAGTGCTCCAACTCATCGCCGAAGGCAATGCCAACAAGGTCATCGCGGATGTTTTGAAAATCAGCATCAAGACGGTTGAAAAACACCGCCAGAGCATGATGAGAAAACTCGACATCCACGATGCCGCCAGTCTCACCCGCCATGCCATCGCCAACGGGATCATCGAAAGCGGGGGCAGGTGACGATCTTGTGAACGGGGTCTTCCCGGTGCCTTTTACGGCAGCGGTGGAATGGAAGACCACCGCTTGGCCCCATCATTTGCGGTGACCAGCCGCATGCCTGCGGCCGGATTAAACTGGACTTGGACAGCAAACTGCGAAGACCCCGGCATGAATCAATCGGATTTGAAGGTGGAGGGACTGGACCTGGGCAGCATTCTGGAAGCGAGCACGCTTCTGGCTGACAGGAAATTGATGGCCGCGAGGACGGAGATCGAACTTGCAGCCGATGGGAGGGAAAATGTTGCCGACGAAGGCCGCCAGATCATCAATGGCGTCGTTTTCCCCGTTTTCCAGAAGGCCGCGTTGCAACTGCTCCCTCAGAAGATCCAGGCCACGGCGGAAGTGGGAATGAACCACCCGGCGCTCGGCGATGTGGTCGCGTATGCCCGCCTCAAAATTTATCTGGCCAACACATCGGCGGTTTATCTGGTGAACCTCACCTCCTACTCCACCAACTGGATGTTATCGGCCACGGCCACCAATTTCTCACAAGGTGCCATGCAGGAGGTCGCGCCGCAGCTGAGCGGTTCCGAAATGACCCTTAAAAAGCTCAGGGAATCCGGGGAAATCGAGGAATGGGTGGCCGTCGGTCTCATGAAATTTGTGAAAGAACTGTTCCCATCATGAGAATGAGAACGATTTCCCCCTGTTTGCCGGGCAAAAATCGACGCGGAGGGAAATCGCTGGCAACCTCTGCCCGGTCTGTTACCCTGACCTGTGAGATTAGCGGAATTCATCGTCCGGAACATGGAACCCATCCTGCAAGAGTGGGAAGAGTTCGCGCGACAAATCTGGCCCGGTGATATCCCTGGAGGGAGGATTCTGCGGGACCATGCCGAAGAAATGCTCCTCGCAGTGGTAAGCGACATGAAAAGTCCGCAGACCGACGCCGAGCAACACGAGAAATCGATCGGCGGAGGGAACCGCTCCCTCGGGAGTTCCTCCATGGACCGGACCTCCGCCCGACATGCGGTCGGCAGGGTGGAGTCAGGGTTCGATCTCCGCGGCTTGGTCGCGGAATATCGGGCACTTCGCGCGAGCGTCCTGCAAATGTGGAGTCTGCAACCCGATCCCGTGCCCACGGATCGCGGGGAGGACATGACCCGGTTCAACGAGGCACTGGATCAATTGCTGGCGGAGTCGATCACCGCCTATACGGAACGCATCGATCATTCACGGGAGATTTTCCTGGGGATCCTCGGCCACGACCTCCGGTCGCCACTCAGCGCGGTTTCCATGGTTGCCGGCCTGTTGGAAGAGCATGGCGAATTGAACGGTCTGGCATTGAAGATGGCATCCCAGATTTCCGTTTCCGTACATGCGATGGAGCGGATGGTGTCGGATCTGCTGGATTTCACCGGCACACGGCTGGGCGCGAAAATGACCATTTCCCGCGAGGAAATGGACTTGAAACGACTTTGCCAAGAGGTGATCGAGGAACTCCGGACCGTGCATCCGGAAAGGATTTTCACGTTCGAGGCGGTTGGCGACAGCCATGGCGAATGGGATTCGTCCCGCCTCCGGCAGCTTGTTTCAAACCT
>CAXTTX010000371.1:0-5704 GCA_964247045.1 uncultured Verrucomicrobiales bacterium
TTTGCCTCGGATACCGCGCGGACGGCGAGTTTTCCTGTTCGGACGGGTTCGTGAACCAACTCCAGTCGAACATCGAGTGGGGCCAGCGCGGGAACTACCTGAGCGTGCCGACGGACTGCCCGCAGCGGGATGAGCGCCTGGGCTGGATGGGAGACGCGCAAGTCTTCGTCAAAACGGCGGCCTACAACTCGGACATCGCCGCATTTTTCACGAAATGGATGGCGGATGTGGTGGACGCGCAGTTGCCGGACGGAAGGTCGCCGGATGTGGCTCCCAACGCCGCCCCGAGCTCGGGCACGCCCGCCTGGAATGATGCCCTGGTGATCTGCCCGTGGACGATCTATCAGGCCTACGGTGACAAGCGGATCCTGGAGGATTGCTATGACGCGATGAAGGCCTGGGTGGAATATTGCCGGACGAACTCGACGAACTCCATCCGCGACCGCGGCCGTGGCGCGGACTACGGCGACTGGCTCTCGATCGGCGCGGACACGAACAAGGAACTGATCGGGACCGCGTATTATGCCTATTCGGCGAGAATCCTGGGGAAAGCCGCGGCGGTGCTGGGCAATACGGCTGACGCCGCGGCCTATGAGGCGCTTTTCCAAACGATTAAAACCGCTTTCAACACCAAGTATGTGAACCCAAGCACCGGGATGTTCATCGGCACCGGCTCCAACACGCAGTGCACGTATGCCATGGCGCTGAAGTTTGATCTTCTGCCGGCCGGACTGAGGGACGAGGTGGCGCAGCTTCTGGAGAACGACGTGATCGCCAAAGGAAACCATCTATCCACGGGCTTCGTGGGGGTGAGCTACCTGCTGCCGGTTCTGAGCGAGGCCGGGAAGAACGAGACGGCCTACACGCTGCTGACGCAGGACACGTTCCCATCCTGGTTGTTCTCCGTGAAGCTGGGCGCGACCACGATCTGGGAGCGGTGGGACGGCTGGACGCCACCGGACAATTTCCAGGACATCGGCATGAATTCCTTCAACCACTACTCGCTGGGTTCCTGTGGCGAGTGGATGTATGGAACGGTCGCGGGCATCGACCAGGATCCATCCGCGCCCGCCTTCAAGAAGATCATCATCCGGCCGAGACCGGGAGGGCAGATCACGAGCGCGCGCGGCAGCCTGGTGTCGGTGCATGGCCTGATCTCCAGCTCGTGGCGGAAGTATGCGGGCGGGTTCGCGCTGGATACGACGATTCCCCCGAACACGACGGCGGAGGTTCACGTGCCCGCCACGGGTGTTGCGGATGTGAAGGAATCCGGGGCACCTGCCAGTGGTGTCGCCGGGGTGAATTTCTTGCGGATGGAAAATGGCGCGGCGGTGTTCTCGGTGGTGTCGGGACGGTATCGCTTCACGAGCGGATCTGCCGTGGAACCCGGGCTGGATGAGGTTTTCCATGACGCGGGGACGCCGTTCAAAATGCGGATTTCCACACTGCTCGGGAACGACGGCGGGACCTATGAGGTGACCGGAGCGGGGCCAACCAGCGTGAACGGGGCGGTGATCACGATCGAAGACGGATGGATCCTCTACACGCCGCAGCCGGGAAATAGCGGCGCGGATTCCTTCACTTACGAGGTCCGCGATGTCTCGGGTGGAACCCAGACCCGGACCGTGCAGGTGGGAATCATTGCCGCGGACGCGCCGGTGCAGAAGGTGGTTTCCATGCAAGACCTGCCGGGCGGGGTCAAACGCGTGCTTTTCCAAGGAGTGCCGGGGCGGATCTACCGCATCCAATCGAGCGAAACGATGGACGGGCAGCAGGCTTGGACGACACGGGAAACCGTGCAGGCGGACGAGGACGGCACGTTTGAGATCACGGACGCGATGCCGTTGCCGGGAGCGCGCTTCTACCGGGCGGTGTATCCGTGATTTTCAGCCCCAGGGGCCGGGGAGTTATTTCTTCGGCTCCGGGAACTTCGGATTGGTCATTGCGTCCGGTGCGGCTTTCTTGAGGTTCGGCGTGACGTCGGCCTTCACGTCGCCGGTGGTCCACTTGATGGCGCCGGTGAGGATTTCCTGAAATTGGGGATTGCTCCAGATGTCATCGCGGTGGCCGAGGGCGGTGTAGAAGACGCGTCCCTTGCCTTCCTGGCGTGCCCAGGTGGTGGGATAGGGCGGGCGCTCGTACATGTGGCCCTTCATGGATGGGGCGTCGATGACGGTGATGGCGTGGAGGTCCGCGCTGAAGTCCTTCAGCGAATACCATTCCTCGTTCCAATCGAAGGATTCGCCGAGGCCGCCGAAGCCGGGGAACTTGGGATCAACGACCTTGTTGACCGCCTTTTGCTGGTCGCCGTGGATGATGAACTCGCCGCCGAGGAAGTGGACGTAGGCATCGGCCTTGTCGCCATGATTGGCGAAGCGTTCCGGGCCCTTCTTGGACTCGTTGTCCGTGTGGAAAGTGTCGCTGGCCGAGTGGACGCCGATGAATCCCTTGCCGGCCTTCACGAATTCGAAGAGTGCCTGCTTGCCATCCATGGTCATCGCCGGTTCGCCATCGGTGCCCGCGGTGGTGAGATCGCCGGTGGTGTAGAAGATGACGGCGTCGAATTGGGCGAGGTAGTCCTTGGAGAATTTGGAGCCGTCCTTGGAGAACTCGAACTCCCAGGAGTTTTTGGTGCCGAGATCGAGGAAGACTTTTTCGGCGAGGCTGGGCTTGCCCTTTTTCCATGAAATAACCGAGTGCTCGAAGCCGCTCGATTTGGTGAAGAAGAGGATCTTGTGGGCGGGAGCGGCTTCGAGGGAAAGGGTGGTTCCCAGGGTGAGCGACAGCAGGAGGGCGGTGGGTTTGATCATGGGTAGAGGGAATGGCAGGCCGGGGGGCGGTGCAAAGCAGGAATTATGGGGAGATGATGGGGATGGATCGAATGCCGAGGGGCTAGGACGATGGGGCGGAATGAATTCCGCGGTCCATTTGGAGAGGGCGGGGACGATGGGGCGGAATGAATTTTGAGGGCTGCTCTGGTTTTCTTCTTCGCCCTCCATCTACGCTGCGCTCCGATTGCGGTCCCGGATCAGGGGTGTTTTGACGCCTCCGGGGCGGCCTTTTTCAGATTCGGCTCGATGCTGGCCTTGGCCTCGCCGGTGGTCCAGCGGATGGCTCCCACGAGGAGTTCCTGATAGGCGGGATTTGTCCAGACGTCATCACGATGGCCCATGGCGGTGTAGAAGACGCGGCCCTTGCCCTCCTTGCGGGCCCAGGTGGTGGGGAAGGGAGCACGCTTGTACATATCACCCTTCATGGAGGGCGCGTCGATGACCGTAAGCACGTGAATGTCCGGATTGAAGTTCTTCAGCGAATACCATTCCTCGTTCCAGGAAAAGGTCTCGCCGAGTCCCTTGACGCCGGGGAAGGAAGGATCGGTGACCTTGTTGGTCGCGGTTTGCTGGTCACCGTGGGTGATGAATTCGCCACCGAGGAAGTCGATGTAGGTGTCCGATTCTTCGAGATGGCGGCGGTCCTCCGCGATTTTTGAATCGCCCTTGGTATGGAAGGTGTCGCTGGCGCAATGGATGCCGATGAAGCCCTTGCCGCCCTTCACGTAGTCGAAGAGGGCTTTCTTGCCGTCGGCGGTCATCGCAGGCTCACCATCGGTACCGGTGGTCGTGAGATCGCCGGTGGTGTAGAAGATGACGGTATCGAATTGCGCGAGGTAATCCTTTGAGAATTTGGATCCATCCTTGGAGAATTCGAAGGTCCAGGAATTCCTGGTGCCTAGCTCGACGAAGACTTTCTCCGAGACGCTGGGCTTGCCCTGCTTCCACGAGATGACGGAGTGCTCGAAGCCGCTGGACTTGGTGAAGAAAAGGATCTTGTGGGCCGGGGCGGCTGCAAGGGAAAGCGTGGTTCCCAAGGCCAGCGTGAACAGGAGAGCGGCGGGTTTGATCATGGCTACAGCGAATGGCATCCGGAGAGGCATGCAAAGCAAGAAATCATACCAGGGGGAACGTCGCCAAAACGAAGTGGATCTTTCAAAAAACGTGGTTTCCTTGGAAGCGGGGAATGCCTCAGGCTGGAACCTTCACCAGCGGAGGCTCGTCGGAGACCAGTTGCAGGAAGACCTCCCTAATGGTTTTCCCGCTGCCGGGAAGGATGAGCTCTCCGCGGATTTCGGCGAGAGGCTCAAGGACGAAGCGGCGCTCGTGGAGACGCGGGTGAGGGAGGAGGAGATCTGCCGTGGCGATGGTCTCCTGGCCGAAATAGAGGAGATCGATATCGATGACGCGGGGGGCGTTGCGGACCGGGGCGGTGGCGCGGCCGAGTTGTTTTTCGAGCGCGCGCGTCTTCTCCAACAGCCCCGACGGGGTGCCATCAAAAGCCATTTCGACGACGGTGTTGTAAAACACCGGCGAGCCGGGCGGGCAGTGAACCGGTTCCGTCTGATAGATCGATGCCTCCAGGAAATTTTCGCCTGGAAAGGCAATTTCCTTCAATTCATAAACAGCCGCACGGATGTTGGCGAGGCGGTCCCCGAGATTGCTGCCCAGCGCGATGCCTACCCGGGGCATGGCCTAGTCCTCGAGGTTCTCCAGGTGGTCGATGCCGTTTTCCTGCATCCGTTTGTCCGCCTCCGCAACCTTCGCGGAAGGGATGATGATGGGGCGGTCGGCGCCGAACAACTCAATGATGAAAAACTCCGGCGCCTGCGCAGGGTGGAGGAGTTCGTGCGCGTGGCTGAGATCGCGGACTTCCGTGCCGTTGATTTTCTCCACGGCGAAGCCGGAAAAATCCGCGAGCTGGCTGGTCACCGGATCGCTCTCGACGCGGGTGAGGACGACGATGTCCTTGTGCTTTTCGAAGAGTCCCTTCGGCACGTAGTCGGTGTAGAGCCGGCGGACGGTGACGTCGTTGAACTTGGAAGTGGCGAAGAGGTTGGTGTCCAGCGGTTGGAAGACGAGGCCGGCGAAGACGACATAGCGCGGCTTTTTCTCATACTGGATGGCATACATCCGCGACCAGGTCAGCGGCTTGAGGTCGATGTCGACATCGTTCCAAGCGCCTTCGCGGAGAAAGCGGACCGCGACCTTGTCACCGGCGTATTTGCGCTCGACGATTTCGTTGAGGTTCACGTTTTCACCGTCGATGGTGATCATGCCGGCGCTATCGACGGGCTTGCCATCCAAGGACATGAGGACGTCGCCGGACTTGAGGATGCCATCGCTGGAACTGCTGGGGACGACGTTGGAGATGAGCACGCCCTTGCCATCGTTGGGAAGGCCGAGGGCCTTGCGCATGGCGGGGTTGTAGAGCGGGAATTCGCTGATGCCGAGATCCGCATACGAGTCGTAGCTGCCGTCGGAGATGTCCTTCAGGAACCGGCGGATGACGGGCGTGGGAATGATATAGCCGGTATTGTCCGCCTGGCGGAGGCCCTGGAAAGCGACGCCGACGACCTTGCCATCCTGCACGCAAGGGCCGCCCGAGTTGCCCGGGTTGATGGCCGCATCGATCTGGATGATCAGGTGGGAATCCGCGCGGGAGTGCGAGTAGGGCTGGAAATCGATCCGCGAAACGACGCCCCGCGTCACGGATAGGCGCTCGCCGCCGATGGGATAGCCGATGACCCGCACCTGCGACTCCAGCGTGGGAACGTTGCCGATCTCGAAAATGGGAAAGGTTTCAAAGTCCTTGAAATCTTCCACGGAGAGCAGGGCGAGGTCGCAATCATGGGCGATGAACTCAACCTTCG
>CAXTTX010000372.1:0-5702 GCA_964247045.1 uncultured Verrucomicrobiales bacterium
CATCCCTCTCCCGCAACCCCGTCCCTTCCTCCCGCGTCTTATGTCTTCAACCCTTGCCTCTTCTCAAAAAATCACACGCTGCCCTCGCCGCTGCCGCATGCGCCGCCACCCGCTGATAGAGCGGCGCGCTGCTCGGCGTCTCGAACGTGAACGAAACCGGGCAACCCATCTTTGCCAGATAGATCGCCTCCGGCCATCCCTCCGGTAGGTCCGGCTCCGCCGCATGATAGATCCAGCCCGCCTCGCGGATGTCGTGCCCGTCGATCAGCGGCCCCGGCTCCGCTGGAAACCACGGGCTCACCGCCTCCAGGATACTCTTCGCCCGTTCCGGGGAATCTTCCCCCAGATTGATCTCATAAAAATAAAAACCGCTCGTTTCCCAATCCTCATGCAGCGAGATGAAAAGGTCCGGCCGGTCCAGCGCGTCCAGCCATGCCGCGTGCGCGATGATCTCCGCGCTTCCGCGCTTCCAGTAGTCACGGTTCAGGTCCACCCCGGACGCGTTCTCCCGCGTCGCCGCCGCCAATCCCGTCGGGTTCAGCGCCGGGCAAATCCACCACCGCGCCGCATCGTTGAAAAATCCCCCCCGCAGCATTTCCAGCAGCGCCAGCGGCCCCGCCGGCTCGTCGCCGTGGATGCCCGCCGATAGATAAATATTGGGCCCTGCGCCCGGCCGTTCCCAAGCCAGCATCGACCCGGCCTCAAGATCCGTTAGAAGCGTCGGCTGGAATCCCGCCTGTTCCGCCGCCTCGCGGAAGGCGGCGTGGTATTCGGGCCAATCGATCGCTTCCGTCATCACGCCTGCTACAGGGGATTAACGCGGAGCCCTCCCGGTTTATTGGAAGATTTCCGCGAAGAAGGCTTTCATCGCCTCCCAGGACTTGGTGTCGGCCTCCTCGTTGTAGGCCGCTCCCTTGCTATTGTCGTTCCCTGCATCCTTTTGTGTGAACGCATGGACCGCGCCCGGATAGGCGACAAACTCCATCTTCGCGTCCGCTTCCTTCATTTCCTCTTTGAAACCTTCCACCTGTGCCGCTGGCACATGGGGATCATCCGCCCCGTGCAGCACCAGGATCCTCGCCGGCACCTTTCCGGCCGCCGCCTTCATCCCATCCGCCGCATCCAGACCGCCATGGAAGGAAACCACTCCCGCGATCTTCGTCCCCGCCCGCGCCATTTCCAGCACACCCGTCCCCCCGAAGCAGTAGCCGATCGCCGCGATCTTCGAATCATCCGTCAACTCGTCCTTTTGCAAGACCGCCAGCGCCGCATCCAGCCGGGCCCGGTACAGTTTCCGGTCCCCTTTGTATTTGCCCGCCTCTTTCCCCGCCTCCGGCGGCTTTGGCCGGATGCCCTTCCCGTAAATATCTGCCGCGAAAACATTGTAACCCAGCTCCGCCAGCTTCCGGCTCCGCATCTTTTCGTTCTCCGTCACCCCTGTCCACTGGTGGATCACCAGCACCGCCGGCCGCTTCCCCTTCACCGCGTCGTCATAAACATGGAACCCTTCCAGCGTCGCCCCCCCTTGTTCATAAGTGACATCCTTCTCCACCAGCGCCGAGTGGCCCACGGTCACGAGCGATGAAACAACAGCCAGGGTCCGCAGGATTTTCATGGTGTCGGGACAAAAGGGCCGAAACCCCTTTTCGTCAATAAAGGATTCCTCTGGGCGCAACTCGGATGAAATCACTTCTTTGCCCTTCCGAAGCAAGTTTGCAAACGACCCTGCCACGGCTAAACTGTCCGCTTCATGAAAGACCCGGACGTTCTCAACCCGCACCCCATCGCGTATCTGCTCTCCATCCTCACCATCGATCAACCCTTCGCGATGGGCGGGGATCTCAGCGCCGCCACCCCGGTCGAAACCCTCGTTTCCGCCACCCCATGGGGAGCCATATCCGTCGGGGATTCCATCAAGGACCGAGAACGCGGCGAATGGTTTGGCGTCGTTTCTCACGTGGAGCACCTCGTTGGAAAATCCGGCGGCGACAAAATCCGTCACGAGATCCGCCTCTACATCGGCCCCGTCGCCTGAGATCCATTGGGAAAAGCGGGGAAAAGATTGCCTCGGGACACGCCGGTCAGTTCCGCGCTCTCGCCACCTCGTTCGGAAATGTTTTGCAAAATCCGCCCATATCGCGTCTGCATCGTCGTCGCGAAAAACCGGCGACCCTCCGGGGCCGGTCTCACATGCACGCTCCAGTGAATGAACGTTACTCGTCGGAACAATATCAATATCAAGGGACGCGACGGCTCCACTCCCATGCTTTTTGCCCACGGCTACGGCTGCGACCAAAACATGTGGCACTATGTGGCCCCTGCATTTGAGGGAACCCACCGCACGATTCTCTTCGACCACGTGGGCTCGGGCCGCTCGGATCTTTCCGCCTGGTCGCCGGAAAAATACGCCACGCTCGAGGGCTACGCTGCCGACGTTGTGGAAATCGGCCGCGAACTCGGCCTCCGCGGCGCCATCTTCGTCGGCCACTCGGTCAGCGCCATGATCGGCATCATCGCCGCATCCATGGCTCCCGGCATGTTCCAGTCCCTCGTCCTCGTCGGACCCTCCCCTTGTTACATTGACGAGGCGGGTTACACCGGTGGCTTCACCCGCTCCCAGATTGATGAGCTTCTCGAATCCCTGGACGCCAATCATATGGGCTGGTCCATGACCATGGCTCCCGTCATCATGGGAAATCCCGATCGTCCGGCCCTCGGTCAGGAACTCGCCGAAAGCTTCTGCCGCACCGATCCGGAGATCGCCAAGTCCTTCGCCCGCACCACTTTTCTGTCGGATAGTCGCGACATCCTCCGCGAGGTGAAGCTGCCCTGCCTCATTCTGCAATGCTCCCAGGACATCATCGCTCCCGCCTCGGTGGGAGACTACTTGGAGCGGCAGATTCCCGGCAGTACCCTGGTCGTCATGAAGGCCACGGGCCATTGCCCGAACCTCAGTGCTCCGGAGGAAACCATCGCTGCCATCCGTCATTTTCTGGGAACGCCCTCGGACTCATGAATAACCGGGACCTCCATCCCTTGCTGCACGATTTCGAGGACTTCTTTGAAAACGCCCTGTGCGGCCTCCTCTTGGTCGATCCGGAAGGCAACATCATCCGCTGCAATTCCCGCCTCGCGGGTTGGCTCGGCCGGACCGCCGCGAGCTTCCCCGGCACCCGCTTGTCCGCCATCCTCAGCATGGGCGGGAAAATCCTCATCGAGACCCACCTCGCGCCCCTCTTGCGCATGCAGGGCTTTTTCGAGGAAGTTTCGCTGCAACTTCAGGCACCGGACGGACAGCGCCTTGATGTCTTGATGAATGCGCAGGAGAGGCGCGATGAAAACGACCGCCCCCTCTTCACCCGCATCATGCTCTACAAGGCAACCGATCGCCATCTCTATGAGGCGAACCTTCGCCGCTCGAAGGATCTTGCGGAGTCAAATCTCCTCGACGCCCGGGAAACCGCCCTCCTGCGCGAGCAATTCATCGCCGTGCTTGGCCACGATCTCCGCAACCCCCTCGGAGCCCTCGTCATGGGCACCGCCCTCCTTGAAAATGCCGCGCTCACCCCTCAGGAAAACACCCTCCTCAAGGTCATGCAGGAAAGCGCCGCGCGGATCAACGAGATGATCTCCAATGTCATGGACTTCGCCCGGGGCCGTCTGGGTGGCGGCATGAGCCTGGAACTCAGGGATGTGTTTCTGCCTCCGGCCCTGAATCACGTCATCGAGGAGCTTCGCGTCGCCCATCCCGGCAAATTCATCGAAGCGGAAATCTCCTTGGAAACTTCCGTTTCCTGCGATCCCGCCCGCGTCTCCCAGATCCTTTCCAATCTCCTGGCCAACGCCCTCACCCACGGGGCCCCTGACCAACCCGTCCGCATTCAGGCCTTCATCCGCGACGGCTCTTTCCACCTGTCGGTCGCGAATGCCGGCAAACAAATTCCACCGGAAACCTTGTGCTCCCTTTTCCAGCCCTTCACCCGCGAGACGGTCCGCTCCAGCCAGAACGGCCTCGGTCTGGGTCTCTACATTGCCGCCGAGATCGCCCGTGCCCATGGCGGCGCCCTCGCCGTCGACTCCACTCCTTCGGAAACACGCTTCACCTTCACCATGCCGGTGAACCTGTCGGGCGCTTGACCCTTCTGATGGCAAACTAACTTGGCTTCCCGCGTGCCACGCGCCAAGCTCCTCCGGATCGGATTCTGTTCCATGAACCTTCACTCTGTCACCCTCTCCCTCGCCGCCGCCCTCTTCGCTTCCTGCGATTCCCCGCCAAAGCCCTTGGTTGCCGAGGCCGTAACGGCCCCGGCCGCCGAAACTTCTCCTCCCTCATCCCAAACCGTGACCCCCGCTCCCCAACCCTCCCTCGTCGGCAATTCATGGCTCGCCGAGGACATCGAAAACAGGGGCGTCATCGACAATGCCCGCTCCTTCATCCGCTTCGATGCCCCGAATAAGGTCTCCGGAAACGGCGGCATCAACAAATTCAGCGGCTCCTGCACCTTGGATGGCGAAAAACTCACTTTCGGACCCTTGCGGTCCACCAAAATGGCCGGTCCCCCCGCCGGGATGAACCAGGAGGCCGCCTTCCATCAGGCTCTTGGCAAGGTGAAATCCTTCAAATTCGACGGAAACGCCTCCCTGTTCCTCAACGATGCTGATGGGAAGCCCGTCCTCCGCCTTACCGCCTACGACGGTCCCTAGCCACCTCATCCCGTCCTGCCTAGTAGTTGACGGGGTGGGAAAATCGGTCATGCTCGCTTCAGCAAGCCGTTTTCGGAACCCCAAATTATCGTTACCCAATGAGTCTTATCCGCCGTCTTCTCGTCCTCGTATTCGCGGCCACGTTCGTCACCTCGGCTGTCGCCCAGGAAGGCAAGCTCAACATCGCCACCGTCGATATGCAGGAACTGTTCAAGCAGTACTACCGCACCAACGAGGCCCAGAAGCAGATCAACGTCGAGCGCGCCCGCATCCAGAAGGACAACAACGAGCGCCTCGCCCGTATCCGCGAACTCGAGGAAAACCTCACCAAGCTCCGCAAGCAGCTTGAGGACCCCGCCCTCAATGACTCCAAGAAGCAATCGCTCTTCAAGGAATGGCAGATGCAGCAGCAGGAAGGCATCGCCCTCGACCGCGAGCGCCGCGAGTTCCTCCAGCGCCGCAACCAGGCCCTCAACGAGAAGATGGTCCAGCGCATGAAGGGCATCCTCGAGGAAATCCGCAAGCTCGTCGAAGAAAAGGCCAAGACCGACAACTACGACTACGTCTTCGACAAGTCCGGCCTCAGCACCTCCCAGGTTCCCTTCCTCCTCTACACCAAGGACGCCACCGACATCACCGCCGGCCTCCTCAAGGACCTCAACAAGGACGCCCCCGCCGAGTCCCTTCCTTCCAAGGATGATCCGGCTCCGGAAATCCCTGTCCCCACTCCTGCTCCCGCAGGTGGCGGCGAGTAATCCCACTCCCTGACTCACTTCCAGTTGGCAGTAGCCCTCACGCTTTCCGAGCTCGCCCGATGGGTCGATGGTGACATCGTCCGGGGCGGGCTCGATTTGTCTCTGACCGGAATGGCTTCGCTCGACGCCGCCGGCCCGGGTGATGCCAGCTTCCTCGGCAACGAGAAATACTACAACCAGTTCCTCCAGACCAAGGCCGCCGCCGTGATCGTTCCCCGCGGCGTGGAAACCGGGCCGGAAGGC
>CAXTTX010000373.1:0-5698 GCA_964247045.1 uncultured Verrucomicrobiales bacterium
GGCTGTTTGAAACTCTTCTAACAAAATGAAACCGAAACCTCATATTCTTGTCATCGATGATGATGAGTGCTTTCTCTTCATCCTCGAACAAACGCTGAAACTTGAAGGTTATCAGGTGAGCGTCGCTGGCAGCGGCGAGGATGCCCTGAAGCTGGCCTCGCTCAGGAAATTCCCCTTGATTCTCACCGATCTCGTCATGCCGGGCCAAGGGGGATTCGAGACCATTCAGGCACTGCAGGCCAGCCAGCCGGAAGCCCGCGTCATCGCGATGACGGGCGGATTGGAAGGCAACTCCACTTCCTTCCTGAAGATGGCCTCCCGCATCGGAGCCTGCCGGACCCTCGCGAAGCCCTTTACCACCGCACAGCTTCTCGATGCCATCGAAGGCGAAATCGGCAGTCTCCCTATCTGCCCACCACCCCCTCAACCACCTCACACGCCTCCTCCATCCAATCCCACCCATCAAACAATCCCGCCACCTCCTTCGCCCTTTCCCTCACCCTCTCATCCTCCAACAACTTTCCTAACACCTCCGCGATCCGCCTCGCCTTGAACCTCTTCGGATCAATCCCATCACCCACCCCCAGATCCCTCACCCGGCTCAGCGTATCCAGCTGGTCATGCGCCATCGGCTGGATCAAATGCGGAATCCCCGCCCGCAACGTTTGCGCACACGTGCCAATCCCTCCATGATAAACCAACGCCGCCGCTCTTGGCAGCACCTCGCTGAACGGCACATACGAAAAATGCCGGATCTCCGGCGGCAGCTTCGCCGGAATCGTCTCCACGAACGGCGTCAGCAAGATCCCCCTGCGTCCCATCAACCTCAGCGCCTTCACCCCCTCTTCAAAAAACGCATGCCCATGTTTCATCGCGCTCCCCGGCGTAAACACCACCGGCGCCTCCCCGGCTGATAGAAACTCCTCCAACCCCTCGGGCAACTCCCGCATTCCCTTTTCATCGAACAACGGAAACCCCGTCATCCGCACCTGCTTCGGCCAATCCGGCTGCGGCGCGGCAAACCACTCCGGAAAAAGCGCGATCACCCGGTCCGGCGAATGCCACCCCTCGAAAATCATGTTCCTCAGCGGCGCCAACCCCAACTCCTTCCGGAAACGGTTCAACTCCGGACAAACCATCGCGTCCAGCACCTTCGCCGCCACCTTCCACTGCAACGACTTCAAAAACCGCGGTGCCCCCTGGCCGAACGGCATCCCGTGCAAAACCGGCTGCCGCCACGAACTCGGAAACAACGATGGCGCCAGATGCACCGAAACCATCGG
This sequence comes from uncultured Verrucomicrobiales bacterium, assembly GCA_964247045.1. Classification (GTDB taxonomy): domain Bacteria; phylum Verrucomicrobiota; class Verrucomicrobiia; order Verrucomicrobiales; family Akkermansiaceae; genus Luteolibacter. The sequence continues at coordinate 1,284 of CAXTTX010000373.1, forward strand.
AATCCCCAGCAAATCCCGCGGGTTCCTCCCGCCGAACGCCAGCGAACTGCAACACATCACCGTATCCCCCGGCACGTTCAATTCCCGCGCGTAATCGAGGATCAGCTGATAGCTCGGATTCACCGCATGCTTCACCACCGTCGGCAACGCCTTCACCGGATGCCACAGGTTCGGATCATCCTGCACCTCCTGGAACCGCTCCTTGCTCCCCAGCTCCCGGAACCCCAGCCCCGCCTTCCCCACCAACTCCTCGAAGTGCCCGCTCGTGATCAAAAACACCTCATGCCCTCGCCCCCGCAACGCCATCCCCAGCCGGACGAACGGATGCACGTCTCCCGCGCTGCCGATGGTATAAATGAGAACGCGCATTGAATTTTCGATTCAGGACAACTCCCCCCGGTTTCTACCTGCCGCCGCCCTTGAGTTCCACGGGTATTTTTACAAATGGATCTGGAGCACCAGGCGACGATTGGCCCCGGGGTTTGGGCCAACGAAATTTCCTCTCCCCGGTTGTTTTAACGTAAGCGGTACCACTCGGAGGCGCATGCTTCACACGGCGAAATACGACAAGAGCGCTCGGGAAGCCGTAGTTGGCTTTCGACAAGCTGTTCCATCGACTTGGCATGCCTGAATCTTGTTCGCTACCGGCCTGCTCGCCAGACTTCCTTTTCCAAGGTATAGCGGATCACGCCATTTTCCCTCACGATTCCCTTTCTGAAACCCACCCACTCGATCTGAAACTCGCCGGGGAAATTGCTTTCGTCCATGAGCGAGACGCAGGCAACCAGCGGCTCCCCATCCCGCCGGTAGTATTCCATCCGGTAGAGCTTCTCGCCCTTGCCCAGTATCCCCTCGAATGAAAAGTTGTCGAACTGCAGTTCCCGGATCTGGACGCGCGGACCACGTTCATCACTCAGTTGAGACTCTATTACGACGCGGCCACGCGCCAACAGAATCACGTGGATAATCAAAGCCAAGGCTAGGACCCCGGCCACCACGGGCCACTTTATGAATCTCATTTCCCTGAATGTTTTTTGAATCTGAGTGAGGCGCTTTGAAATGTCGGATAATTCCTTCTAATTGTCCAACAGAGTTACTCTCTGCCATCCGAGCCGACTTTCCAAACTTCCTTGTCCAAGGTGTAGCGGATGACGCCTTTTTCCCTAACGATCGCCTTTCCGTAGTTCACCCATTCAATCTCAAACTTGCCGGGGAAATTGCTATCGTCCATCAGCGAAACGCAGGCGACAAGCGGTTCCCCTTCCCGCCGGTAATATTCCATTCGGTAAAGCTTCTCGCCCCAGCCGAGGATTCCCTCGATTGAAAAGTTGTCGAACTGCAGTTCCCGGATCTGGACGCGCGGTCCACGTTCATCATCCCTTTTTACCTCCTCCACCACAAAGCCGCGCGTAAGCAGAATCAAGCGGATGATCAAGGCCAGGATAACAAACCCGAGCATCAGGGGCCACCTTCTCATCTCTTTGAATGCTTTTTGGATCTGAGATATGCAACGAGCATGATAACGGCCAAGAGCAACATCACCAGTGCAGCGCTTTGAAAAGTCTTGCTTCTCATCCACAAGAGAGTCCCGGATTTTGCGTTGGTCTGACCCGAATCCGGGCGTGTTCCGAGGCTTCCACCCTGCTTCTCCCTGTCCTTTGGCCGTGCGGCCAAGGCTATCGCCTCCTCATATGACGGGCGGGCGATATCAAATCCCTCCGGTGGGTCGGCCACCTCCAGTTTCGGCTTGTCCGGATTGAAAAGCAGATGATTCAAAGGGAAATCGCTGTCCGAGATCTGCATGGTAGATAGCTCTTGAGAGGTTGAGATTAGAAATACGTTTCCATTCTCCACGCGCCATTTGTCCATCCTCACCTTTACCCACCCGTTGGCCGAGTTCTTGACAGTCATCACCTGCTCCGGCTTGCCAAGTGCCAAAGCTAGGCCGCCAAATGCCGCGGCGGTCTGCTCCCGCGCCTCCTCGGTGGACCTCCCCATGAGAGGGCGGGTCCTCATGCAGCCCATGAGTATGCCATCTTCCACGAAATACAGGTAGGAATTAGAGCTCGGCAAACCCAAATCAATGCCTTCTGTGAAAATGGAAACGTCCGGTGGATCCTTTCCATCCACGGGCGGTGTCTTTTGCGTCGGACCTGCGAGAATGTCCGGCCTGGCTTTCTTCATATCCTCGATCCCCATGCCCAGCCGCACGCCCGGAGGAAAAATGCCCGCAACCTCCCTTTCCGTAACGGCACTCGCAATCCCTGCAAGGGCAAGGAATAAGATTGGAATTCTAGTCATATTTAGGGATAGATTCTATACCCATCAGATTTCAGGATAATTCCCTCCGAATTTTGGTGGCTAGGGTCCACGGCCCCAGGTGGAACCTCCCATATATACATGTCACCATTGGTAAAGCGACTGAGTAGTTCCTGCTGGATTGCAGGCTTGTCTGGAAGGCCCGCAGCGTCCGTCCGGTTTGTAGCGATCCCAATGTTGTTATTCTTGATATCTATTGTGGAAGAAAATGCCTGCTCATGATCACTGTAATAATCCGAATACTCATGGGCTATGGAGTAAATCGTAACGTCGCCCGCAGTCACACCCGTCGTGGAAGCGGCCAATGAGCACCAATACGAATGGCGCATGGCGTTATTATGAGACTGCAGAGAAAACGTGTTGCCGTAATCGATTGCCTCCCAATGATAAGCCCCCATTACGAAAGCAGTATGGGGCAGATAAATCGCAGCTTCGCCTTCTGAAATAGGGCCTGGATTCTGTATTTTAATATGAATCGGAAACTCAATGCCACCAATGGTGACCTTGACGACTATGATTGCAGTGGGCGTGAACTGAAATGGCCATGAAAACTCCGGCGCCAGTTCGTTTGCCGCAATCGTGTGGCCTGGAGCATTCCAGACTATGAAATTGTCGGGCAGATTATCCGAGGTTAAAGTGGGCGGCAAATCGACTCTCAGAGTGATCGCCTCGTCCGGCCAGACGGACAAGAGATTTGACGCACTTCCGCGGTGCGGAGAATCAGAATATTTCCGCGGGCTTCCGCCAGGGGCGTCTGCTGTCTGATCAGCCTTGATGAAAAAAGGTTCGACGGACCAATAACCGTAGGACGTTGGCGCATCAACGTTTGGATTGATCGAATAAGTGGGAGTCTCCGCCGCGATTCCCTTCCACTGCTTGACCTTGACGGTCTTGTCTTGCGACTCATCCACGCTCGGCGTGCTCAGCTTGTCGTAAGGAGTGAATATCTCCAACCACCGGATATCGGATTCAAGATTCTGGGGTCCCAGAGTGAATTTATACTCCAGCTTTCCGAGTTCATATTGCGATTCAGTTTCCGAAAGATTCTGGCTTGCGAAGACGTTTTCAGTCCAATCCGGGGAAAAGGCGGGCATTACGGCTACGGCATCGGCTTTTAACATGTCCGTGGTATATTCTGACGATAGAATCGTCGTGACATCTACGGTTCCCGGTTCGTCCTCACCCAGATTGGGAGGATCATCATAGGAAGTGATAGTAATTTCTTTGGTCATCTTCGTGTCGCTTTCCACCGTTCCCCCATTGGTGGAGTAAAAGCCTTCCCCGGATTCCTCATCCGTATGTTCGCCCGATGGTCGGGCAAATGTAATTGTGCTTGAGCCGGGACCAACGCCATTGATTTCACCGTTCTCTCCGGTGGCGCCCTGCAATGCCGTCCATGTCGTTAATTTTACAAGATAGTAGGAAAATGGCGCCACGGAGGGAAGGAAATCTTGGACTCCTATTTTTGTTTTTGAAATAGAGGCCGTGCGACCCACAAGCACCGTGTCGGCGGCGTCGGGAATGCCATCGCCATCGGAATCGTTCGAATTTGGATTCGTCTTATAAAAATTCACTTCAAGGCCATCATCGATTCCGTCTCCATCCGTGTCGGCTACCAGGGGATTGGTTCCGTGGATTTCGATTTCCGCTTGATTGGACAAGCCATCGTTATCGAAATCAGCGTTCTGGGCATCCTGCAAATTGCTCAATGTTTCGTCCTCGACACAATGAAGGCGCGCGAAAAATTTGTCTGTGGAAGCATACAGGCCCCAGTCTTTCGATCCGGTTCCGAACTCAATCACCGGCGCATAATACCAGTTCTCCAAATCCCATGACCATTGGAGAAAATATGCCTGGTGGTCTTCTCCTTCCCATGACGCGTTCCACGTGTCGTATGATCCCTGCGTCAGTGAGAGTTCCGGCAGGGTGGAGATATCCGCCGTGGCCCTGGCGCACAACATTGCGGCCAGAAGTATTGTCGCCTTCGTCGCGCTCATTCTCCCGATTCCTCTCCTTGCTGAGGTTGGTTCGGAGCGGTCCTTCGTTTCCAAAATTGTATGGTCACGTCCTTTGGCGCTGGCGGATGGGCTAGCAGG
>CAXTTX010000374.1:0-751 GCA_964247045.1 uncultured Verrucomicrobiales bacterium
CCTTTTCGCCCTTTTCACCGCCGCCTTCGCCCGGCTTCCCGGACTCTGCTTCCGCCGCCTTGCGCTCCTGCGCTGATGCCGGGGAAAGGGTCGCCAAACATAACCAAAGGGGAACCGAACAGGGGATCAAACGGGTGAGGGTGGTGAAGCTCCGCATGCCCCTCATCGTAAAAGCTCCCACCCGTTTTGTCGATGATCTTGGCAAGTCCGTGAAAAGAAGCCACAAGCCGCTGATGCTCCGCCATCCATGCACCGATCCGGCCGTGTCGAATGCCGCGTCTTTGCGGCTGTTTGAAACGCTTGGTTTGAGCGAGTGATCGATGGGCCCGGAGGGAATGTGAGGAGCACGCCGTGGACTTGGTTCACGGCTTGGACGGGCCCTTGGTGATGTGGGAGATTGTAACAAGTGATAGGATGGTTAAATATGATTGAAACAATTGAATGAAACGGAAGATTGTCCTGAGATTTGCCTCAGACTACGTTGTCTAGCCTTTGAGAAAAATAATCATAAGCCATCTATTATAAGTGCTTAGAAAGGAATTGAAAAGGTTCGTGCCATCTGGGATCTTGCTACTTGAAGGAGGGGATGCATTTCCAGTGCTTTGGGGAATCAGACCATGGGCGGAGTGAACGATGGAGAAAGTCCATGCGTTCTGAAGGGTCCTCGGGCATCGATTTTTGTTCCGCCCGAGGACGGATAGCAGCTGCGGTGTTCGCAGAGGGTGGCGTGAGATATGGTGGTCAGGCGTGT
>CAXTTX010000374.1:761-5681 GCA_964247045.1 uncultured Verrucomicrobiales bacterium
TTATAGGAAATTGGATTCCGCGCCTCAACGGATCGAGTCTCTGCCAATACCGATTGTTCCACGTTGAAGAACTCCAATCGATTGGGACCTGGATTCAAGCACTGCGCCAGGTTGCGGCCTCCGGAAGGAAGCTGCCGGCAGAATGTCCTGTCCGTCATGATTCGTCCGCTGGTTGTCGTGGGCCGGTTCCCAATGGGCTTCCCACAACGACTTTTCAGCCAGGCTATCTCATTGGCTCCATTTGGTGGGTGAAGGGCCGTTTCCCCGGAAAATCCAAGAAAAGCCGTTTTCGGGAGCTATCGGCACTATTCCTGAGTTCCTGAGCCCCAAAGAGCAGCGAATTATTACTTGTTACAATATAGGTAATGCGGAATCCACTAGGGTCTGACGCTCAGTTGGTTACGCTGGACGGCTGGCTATGGGTGACTATTTCTTGAAAGGCCCCCCTCTTCTCCAGTAAGTGTCCTGGCGTCGGAGGCTTCTTTTATCAGTTGCCTGGCTCGGTTGGCGGGAGCCTCAAACTGCCTCCGGGCCTCAGCCTCGGCGTTTCTCACCCCGTCGGAGAATTTTTTCAATGTCGATTCACAAACAGTTTGGTTCGGGTTTGCGCGCCGGTTCGGTGTTTCTCGGCGTGGCGCTCCTTGTGGCGTCTTGCTTGAATGCGAAAGCGCTCACGGGAGACATGGCCTCTTTAAGTTACGTTCTAGGGATTTTCTCGCTCGGGATCTTCTGTCTTTTCGTCCCCTTCGTGAAGCGTGGCGCCGATCTCCGGGAATTTGCGATCAGCAGCCAATTTTTTCGTAACTTGCTGGGGCTGTTAGGTTTCGGGCTGATGATGTATTCTGCCCGGTTGCCGGGGCCGCCTGCGCGCAATTACCTGAAGCAATCCATGTTTTTGGGTGGATTGGTGGTGCTTTCCGCCGCGTCCGCTCGAAAGGCATCCATTCGAGGCGCTAAAAATCCCTGATATTTTGGGCCGGTCGGCGCGCCGGGCGTGCTGCATAGCAGGTACTCGTTACGCCCCCGCTGGCCCTCGTCCGGGTTCCGCTGTTTGTCAGTCCGTGGACTCTCCGCTGGGAAACCAATTGGCGGCATTCTTATAGCCGCCGGCCGCGAATTCCGAGTCCTTCAGGAAGCCCTCAACCTTGAATCCGACGACCTCATCGGATTTTCCTCTGACGGGCGAAAACTCGGTGACCGGGTTTCCCAGCCTGCAGATGGTGGCTCCTGCCTGGTCGAGCAACGAAAAAGCGATGACTTCGACCTGCCGCGGCTTTTGGTCGTTCTCGATGGTAAACTTGTAGAGAATCCGGTTCCCCACGTCCCGTTGGGTCGTCAGCGATGCCCTGAGGCCGATGCCGGGAATTTCTTTCTCGGTCCAGTTCGTGGCGGTCGTGGCCACGGCTTCGAGGATTTTTGCGACATCCTCCTGTTTCTCACGTTCGCGATCAATCTCCCCTTTGCGATATCTCTGCGCCTGTTGATAAATCATGGCAAAGATCACCAGAATGAGGATCCAGAAGATACACCTGGAGCCTGAGGGCGAACCTTTCACGGGTTCAAAGATGAATACAATTCGGTCCCGGGCAAATTCAAATCACGGTTTTCAGGGGCCGGGAGGGCTTGGAGTACCGATCTTTTTGAGTTCTTGCTCCCATTCTAGATATGACCCGTCCCAAGGAATGGGCGCGCCGTCCAAAATCAAACCCGCTAGATCCAGAGAAATCGGGCTTAGTTTGAGGTGCTGACCGTCTTGGCTTCGGAAGAATTCGTTGGGATCAGGGCAGGAGGAGCCGATAGAAGCGCCTCACCGTTCCGGGAGGCGGATTGTCGGTAATGAGGATCACGCCGGATGAATCAGCCGCCTGCGTTCGCAGCGTCTGCCAGTCAGGGGGCGACAGGTCCGATGCGAATTGGATGGTATAGACCAGCCCGGGATTGCCGATGAAGCCGACGGCAAATCCCCCGCTCCCGCCCTCGACCACCTGGATCCTGCCGCTGCCGCGAACCGTTTCCGGGCTCCAATAGGAAATGGAATTGTCGATGCCCGTGGAGGCCGTGTTCTCGTAGGTGGACGGGTCCAGGGCGACAGCGGCCGCGATACTCGCGATCACCGTGCCGCTCTGGCTCATGCCGGTGACCGTGACGTCATAGGTGGTTCCGCTTCCCGTCACGGTCGCGGTCGTCGCCCCGGCGCTGCCGCCGAGGGTGACATCGCCGGTCATGAAACCGGTGACCAGTTTGCTGAAGACAGCGGTGAAATGAACGGGCGTGGAGATGGTGGGATCGGTCTGGCCGGCGGCCTGATTGATCGTAACGGTCAGCGGGGTGGGATCCACCTCGAAGGCACCGATATCCACCGTGCCGCCCTGCAGGCGCGTGAGGCCGCGCTGATCGGTGGTGACGGCGCCCGGAACGAGGGCGTTACCGCCGGCGTTGATGGCCGGACTGTCTTTCAAAAGCGCGTGGGTCCGGGTGGTGCCGCCGTAGGCGGCCAGCACATTGAGCTTGGCGGCTACCCCGGTGAGGTTGTGGATGCCGGCAAGCGTCGTGTTTGCCATGTTCTGTACCAGGTTGTAATCGCCCGCAGTGACGGTGCCGTTGATGTCGGGGCCGGTCGGCGCGCTGTTGCCCGCCACGATGGTGTTGGATAAGCTCGGCGTCGCGCCGGTTGCGATCTCGATGGCGCCGCCCCTGAGGGTGGCGGTATTGCCGGAGAAGGTGCAGCTTGTCACCGTCGGACTGCCGCTGGTGCGGAGGGCGCCGCCGATGCCGTTGCCGTTTGCGGCGATACCGGTCGTGCTGTTTCCGGAGAAGGTGCTGTTCGTCAGCGTCAGCACGTTGGGACCGTTTTGGATGGCACCGGCGTTGATGTTGGCAATATTGCCGGAAAAGGTGCTGCCGGTCACGGTCATCGTGGCACCGTTTCGAATGGCGCCGCCGGTGTCGCCGTGATTACCGGAGAGGGTGCAGTTCGTCACGGCCAGCGCCGTGAAGGTGTCACTGTAGATGGCACCGCCGACGCCGGACATGATGCTGCTGGCCCCGGTGCCGCCGGTCAGGGTGAGGGCGGAGAAATTCACCGTGTTGGAAGCAGCGGCCGAGCCTGAAGCAACCCGGAAGATGCGGCTGGCGTTGTTCCCGGACACCGTGATGCCGGGTCCCCCCGCCGGTCCGATGATCGTCAGGTTTTTAGTGATGATCAACTCGCCGCCCGTCAGCGTGATGGTGCCCGCCACGCTGAAGGTGATGGTGGCTCCCGGGGAGGCGTAATTGACCGCTTCGCGCAAGGTGCAGTCCACCACGCCGCCGACTGCGTCGTCGTGATCATCCAGCGTGTTGACGATGACGCTGGGGCCGCTTTGGTTGGCTTCCGATTCAAAGGACCCGATGCACACGCGGCCGTTGTAGATGCGCGGAAAGCCCGGTCCGCGTTGGTCGTAGGGCATGTTGGTGGGAACGAATGCCGGATCCCCTGCGTCAAGCGCCGGGCTGCGCGCCAGCAGCCTGTGGGTTTTGGTCGGACCGCCGTTGTTTAGCAGCGGGCCGAGCTTCGCCTCCTGCCCCAGGATGTTGTGGGTGCCCGTGAAATTGGTGAACATGGTGCTTTGCACCAGGTTGTAATCTCCTGCTGCCACGGTGTTGTCGCCGTTGAAGCGGAGACCCCAGATGTCGTCGCCGCCGTCAAACGAGGTGTTGCCGGCGATCAGCGTGTTCGACATGACCAGCGCTCCACTGTTTCGAATGCCGCCGCCGTATTGCGAGTAATTCCCGGTGATGGTGGTGTTCGCAAGGTTCAGCGTGCCGGTCGCGGAGTTCCAGATGCCGCCGCCTCCCAAGGTGCCCGAAGTTCCTTCGTGGCTATCGGCCCCGTTGCCGGAGAGGGTGCTATTCACGATGTTTACCGTGGCGCCGGTGTTGTGAATCCCTCCCCCGCTGCCGTCGTAGTAGAGAAATAGATCATAAAACTTCTGCAATTCGATACTGAATACATGGTACAAATGCCCGCCATCATTCTGGGCGATATTTCCGGAGAGTGTCGTGTTCGTGAGCGTCACCGTGGTGTCCCCGCCCGAGCTGAAGAGGCCGCCGCCGTAACCGGCGATATTACCCGAAATGGTGCTGTCCGTCACCGCCAGGGAGCCGCCCTCCACATAGATGCCGCCACCCTGGCCAATATATCCCACGCCGTTATTGGAAATGGTGCCGCGCTCGATCGTCAGGGAGCCCGAGCCCAGGTAGATGCCGCCGCCGTAGACGGCATTGTTGTTGGCGGTAACGGTGCAGTCGGCGATCGTTGCCGTTCCGGCGCTCATATAAATCGCTCCGCCGACGTACGTGTTCTCAGAGTCGGCGAGAGCGGAGGTTCCTCCGCCATTGGTCAGCGTGAGGCCGGAAATGCCGACGGTGCCGCCGCCGATGGTAAGGATGGAACTGTGGGTGTCGCCGGCCACCGTCAGGCTGCCTGCGCCTGGTCCGGTGATGTTCAGGTTCTTGTTGATGGCGATCACGCCGGTCGTCAGCGGGATGGTGCCCGTCACGCTGAAATTGATGGTATCACCCGGAGCCGCCGCCGCGACTTGATCGCGCAACGTGCCCGGCCCCGCATCGGCGAGGCTGCTCACGGTCAACAGGGCCGCGTGTGTCTGTTGAAAAAGGCTCAATCCTATCAACAGCAAGCACGTTGACAGGTGACGGGGGGACATGCTCATCGTCCATCATGATCAGTTCCAGTGTGTTATTGCAAGAAATACCGGAATTTCCGCGAATGAGCGGACTGGTTTCTCCGGATAACCGTTGCCGCACGAAACCGCCCGCCGGCACTGCCTTCGCGTATGCCACCCACGCGATTCACCAGGTCCGCCAAGTGACACGGGGCGTGCGCTACGCCGCGGTATTCTGGCTGCAGAGCCTGATCAA
>CAXTTX010000375.1:0-5648 GCA_964247045.1 uncultured Verrucomicrobiales bacterium
ATTCCCAACTGCAAATGCCGAACAACTGGCTGTACCGCCGCGGCTATGTCGATCCGCTCACCGGGAAATTCGGAACGGACCGGTTTGGCCACTCTGCCTCCACCACCTGGTGGGTTGACTTCACGAACTTCTTCCAAGGCGTGGGGGCCCTCGGCGGTGGTGACGTGACGATGGTCGCGGGTAACAATATCAGCAATGTCGATGCGGTAATTCCCACCAATGCCCGGATGACCGGTTATACGGACGCGACCAAGGTCGAGAAGACCAGTCCCGCCAATGCGGTGCTCGTGGAACTCGGCGGCGGAAACCTCACCGTGCGTGCGGGCAATGACCTCGATGCGGGCGTCTACTATGTCGAGCGAGGCCATGGCGAACTCACCGCTGGCGGCGGCATCCACACCAACGCGACACGTTCGGTCTCGTTCGCGGGCGCCCAGACTTCGAAATACACCCAGCTTCCCACGACCTTGTTCCTGGGCAAGGGGGGCTTCGATGTCAGCGCCCGTGGCGACGTCCTGATGGGACCGGTGGCCAACCCGTTCCTCCTGCCGGGCGGCCTGAACAACAGCTTCTGGCACAAGACCTATTTCTCCACCTACGCGCCCGACAGCTTCGTGAATGTCAGTTCGCTGGGCGGCGATGTGACGATCCGCACCGCAGCCACCGCTCCGGGCCAGTCGGAAGGAAACGCCGAGCCGCTCTTGCAATCGTGGATTAGCAACAAGCAGCTCTTCAACTTTGTCTCCGCCGCCTACTCGAAGCCCTGGCTCCGGCTTAGTGAGGACAAGACCAGCCCCTTCACCAATCTGGTTGCGCTCATGCCGGGCACGCTCAGCACGACATCCTTCAGCGGCGACATCAATCTGGTGGGCAATCTCACCCTTTCACCTTCTTCGAAAGGGAACGTGGAATTGCTGGCTGGCGGAGCGATTAACGCGCTTCAACCAAATGGAGTGGCCACCGTTGATTCAATCTCCAAAACCATATGGGGAACCTCCATCATCAACCTTTCGGACGCCGATCCCAATGCCATTCCCGGGATCCGTTCCCCATTTGCCTATTACACTCTCACGGGTGACAACCCCAATGCAGCCAGCGTGACGGATACCTCGCTGGATTTCCTGAAGTTCATTGATGATCTCTTCAAGGAATCCGGTTCCACCAACCAGGTGCTGGAGACGAAGCAAGCGCTGCATGCGGCTGGCCTCCTTCACCTGAATGACAAGACCCCGGTGCGGCTCTATGCGGGCACGGGTGATATTTCCGGGCTGGCCCTTTTCTCACCGAAGGAAACGCGGGTGTTGGCTGGCCGGGATATCCAGGATGTCTCCCTCTATATCCAGAATGTTTCCTCCGGTGACACCAGTCTGGTCTCGAGCGGACGGGATATCATCCTTTCCAACCTGAACTCACCCCTGCGGATCGATGCGAAGCAAGCGGGCAATGCCGTGAACTTCGACAGCGGGCCGCTGGCAGGTGATATCCAGATCAGTGGACCGGGCACCTTGCAGGTTCTCGCGGGCAGAAACCTCGATCTGGGAACTGGCCAAGGCAACGCGGATGGTACCGGCGTCGGCATTACCAGTGTTGGCAACGCGCGCAATCCTTACCTGCCTTTCGAAGGCGCGAACCTGGTTGTCAGCGCGGGCACGGGCGCCGCATCCAGCCTTGCGGCAAGCGATCTGAATTTTGACGAATTCATCGCCGAATACGTCGTGACGGCGCAGGGGAGGAAGTATCTGAAGAAGATTGCCCCGGGCGTTGTCTTCGAGGATCAAGCGGAAGAGGAACAGGCGCGCCTCGCGCTGGAGGTTTTTTATGCGATCCTCCGCGACAATGGCCGTGATTACAACAAGGGGAAAGTGCGCAACTTCAAGCCGGCCAAGGAAGCCATCAAGTTGCTCTTCGGCAGCGAGGAACGCGCCGGTGAAATCCTGTCCCGGGGCCGCGATATCCGCACGGCGAATGGAGGCAACATCGACATCATCGCTCCCGGCGGCGGCATCACGCTGGCCAGCACGACAATCGGCAATCCGCTCTCGCCTCCCGGTATCATCACCGCGAGCGGCGGCGACATCTCCATCTTCGCCCGCAATGACATCAGTATTGGTATCGGGCGGATCTTCACGTTGCGTGGTGGCAATGAGATCCTGTGGTCCTCGAAGGGCGACATCGCGGCGGGTTCGTCTTCGAAGACCGTGAAGTCCGCTCCGCCGACCCGCGTGCTCATCGATCCACAGAGCGCTGCGGTGCAGACCGACCTCGCTGGCCTGGCGACGGGCGGCGGTATCGGGGTGCTCGCCACGGTGAAAGGTGTCAAGCCCGGCAACGTTTCCCTCATTGCGCCGGAAGGCACGATTGACGCGGGCGATGCGGGCATCCGTGCTACCGGAAATCTGGACATTGTGGCGCAGCAGGTGCTCAACGCGAACAACATCAACGCGGGTGGCAGCACCACGGGAACGCCTGCCACTCCATCTGCACCGAACGTGGGTGGCCTGACCACTGCTTCCAACGCCACAGCCGCTGCAACCACGACGGCTACCAACACCCAACCCGGGCAAACCGAAGCGCATAACGCCGGTGATGTCACCGACGCCGCGTCCATCTACACGGTGGAGGTCACAGGCTATGGTGATGAATCCGGCACTGGCGAGGATGAAGATGAGGAAAAGGATAGGGACAAGCAACAGGAGCAGTGATCCATTGGGTTCTAACGCCGGAGGTGGTACTGGAGCGGGAACTCCTGCCCCCTCGGGTCGGGGACGACACATGCGGATGTGGAAAGGCCCGGGTTCTGATGGGGCGGACGGCAATCCGGAAGCAAGGGTTCTGCCGCCTTTCAGGACCCGGTATCTTTTCAGTCAAGTCCCAGGGGGCGTTTCCCCTGGCTATCTTGGCCCGCGCGGGCAACTCAAGACGCCCGCCGGATCGACAATCAAGAGGTTCGAGACGTTGAGCCTTCAGGAGCTCGTCGCGTTGAAACAAGAGAGGCTCCTCACGGAGGCATGTTGGGATGCGGATAGGCTCGCTCCTGAAGGAAAACGCCCGGAGAGCCCGGGCGCTTTCACTCAAAAGGGATTCATGTCAGCGCTCCTGTTTCAGTTCTGATAGATCTGGTCGAAGATCCCGCCGTCGCTGAAGTGGAGCTTCTGTGCCTTTTCCCAACCGCCGAATTCCTCGTCGATGGAAACGAGCTTGATGGCGGGGAAGCGCGAGGCGTATTTGGCTGCCACCTTGGGATCACGGGGGCGGTAGAAGTGCTTTCCGGCAAGTTCCTGGCCTTCCTCGGTATAAAGGAACCTCAGATAAGCGGTCGCAATTTCCGTGGTGCCCTTCTTGGCGGTGTTTTTTTCCACCACCGCCACCGAAGGCTCCGCGAGGATACTGATCGATGGATAGATGATCTCCGTCTTGCCGGGGAATTCCTTTTCGATCAGGTGCGCCTCGTTCTCCCAGGACAGCAACACGTCGCCGATGCCGCGCTGGGCGAAAGTGGTGGTCGAGCCACGGGCACCGCTGTCGAGCACGGGGACGTTTTTATAAAGACGCTTGATGAAATCCTGTACCTTCCCCTCGTCGCCGTTGAACTCACGGCGGCCCCATGCCCAACCGGCGAGATAGCACCAGCGCGGTGCTCCACCTGTTTTCGGATTAGGCGTGATTACCTGGGTGCCTTGCGTCACGAGATCGCCCCAGTCCCTGATGCCCTTCGGATTTCCCTTCCGGACCACAAAGACGATGGTCGACGTGTAGGGGCTGCTGTTATCCGGCAGTTTCTTCTGCCAGTCCGCCGGGACGAGATTGCCCTTGTGGAGCATCTCGACGTCGAGGGAAAGAGCGAGCGTCACAACATCCGCCTCCACGCCATCCAGAACGGAGCGCGCTTGCTTGCCGGAGCCGCCGTGCGACTGGTCGATCTTGAGTTCCTGACCGTGCTCCTTCTTCCATTGTTTTGTGAAGACATCGTTCACCTCCACGTAGAACTCGCGGGTGGGGTCGTAGGAAACATTGAGAAGCGTGACGCTCGCCGGGGCACCGGTGGCCGTTTTCTCCGCTTTTTCGCAGGAGACGGAGGCAAGCAGCATCGAGCCAAGCGCCGCGAACAGAAGGGGATTCTTCATGAGGGCAGGGGAAGGTCGGATCAAGGCTTGGTGGTGATTTTCGACTCGGCGTCGGCCAGGATCGACAGAACCTCGCCCGGGCTGCTGGCATCCTTCAGGAAGCCCAGCGTGCGGCCTTGGAGGATGCGCGCGAGGCGGGCGATGCCGTGGAGGTGCGAGCGATCATCCGGCGTGCAGAGGAGAAAGAAGAGGGAAGTGCCTTCCCCATCTTCCGCGCCATAGTCGATGGGTTGTGCGGTGCGGATGAAGCAGAGGAACTGGCGTTCGATGATGGATGGGATGGGCCTGCGGGGATGACAAAGGGCGACACCGCCCGGCATCGCCGTGCTACAAAGCGACTCCCGGTCCACCAACGAGGAAAGGAGATGATCTTCATCGGTGAGAAGACCGGTGCCGGCGGCCACGCTCGTGATGGCGTGCAGGAGTTCAAGCTTGGTGCTTGCGGGAACGTCGAGCACGATGGACTCGGCCGGGAAACGCGAGGTAAGGCGGTCCGTGCGGGTGGTGCGGAAGGTACCATCGGCCAGCAGGGAGGATTCCAGATTGGCTTCCAGTTCGCTCACACGGGCCGTATCCAGTGTTTGGATCTTCTGCTCCAGCCATTCGACGACATCATCGCGACGGAACCGCCATTGTCCGTCCACCTCGAAACCGGGCAGATGTTCTCCGCGGACCAAGCCCTCGATGAAACGGGGCGACCAGCCGAGATAGGCGGCGAGTTGGCCAATGTTGATGTATTCCTGCGAGAGGCCGGGTGCGGTTTGAAGTTCTGCGCTCATGGTTGGAGTTGCGGGTTCGGGTAGAATTTATGATAGCGGATCGTTAAAACTACACAAAAAAGTATGCTTTAAGGCGACTTGGCAAGTAGAAATCGTAACACACCTATTTTGAGTAGGTTGAAAGACGCGAACAATCGGGAAGAGGCTTTCTTACCGCCGGGGCTGCTGCTGGATGCGAAGCGGGCACAACGCAAGTCAGAAGTCGGTGGAGATCTGGAAGCTGGGCTTCATCTGGCGTGGGAGAGGTGGCGTCGCGCCCGCTCGGCCTGCGAACTTTCAGGCTAAATCTGAAATGTTGCATTAAATTGCACTTGTGATGAAGCCGCTGAAAGCTCAGGAATAGAAGCAGTTGAACCCTGATTCTCTCAGGAACGGGTTCCCTACCTGAAACCCGCCATGAAAGCCCACCGTCACTTCCGTCTCCTTGCCACGGCCATCGCGCTCGCGCCGCTGGCCGCCGCTACCGCCACCCCCACCCTCGTTCCTTGCGACAAGCCCGTGCAGAGCAAGAAGCGCGGCGTTTGCGTCAACAAGGCGGACGCCAAGGACTTCATGGTGCTCTCGCCGGGGGTATCATGGTATTACACCTGGCATTTCGCGGACACCAACAACGTGCCGAAGGATGCGAAGATGCGGTTCATTCCGATGGTGTGGGGCAACCGTTCCGGGGACATCGAGGGGCTGGCGAATTACCTGAAGTCCAACAAACCGCCGGCCGTCTTCGCCATCAACGAGCCGAACCTCA
>CAXTTX010000376.1:0-2859 GCA_964247045.1 uncultured Verrucomicrobiales bacterium
CGCGGGTGTCGCCCTGCAAGGTGTTCGCGTAGGCCAAGGCCGCGGTGGGATTCTGGTTGGTCCAGGAAGACATGAGGTTGCGGGTGCCATCCCGCATGGCGTTTTCATCTTCGCCCAAGGTCTGGAGAAGTTTTGCAGCGGCTTGGGGATCGACACGGGCGAGGTCTTCCACCACGCCGGCGATGGCACGGTCCTTGGCTTCACCCGCTTCCATGAGGGCGACCTGTTTGGCCGCCTCGGCGGGATTGGTGTTGGAAAGGCCCCCGATGGCCGAAGCGAGGGCGGTGGCCTGCTCGTCGGCTGGAAGGGTGCGGATCCATGACTGGGCTTCGACAAAATCGAGGGCACCGTATTGGGATGCCACGGAGCGATAGGCGTCGGCGCGGTCGGCGCCCTCAAGCTGGCCGATCATCTCGGAGGCCTTGCGGGGATCGGTCTTGGCGACCTCACCGATGACGGAGTTCATGGCCGCGCCCTTGTCGGTGGTCAGCGAGGAAGCCCACGCCATGGCGGCGGCGGGATCCTGGCGTGCCCATTCGCTGGCGATGACACTGGCGCCGTTCTGGCCACCACGGCCCGCGCCGGGGCCACCGAACATGCCCATCATCGCGAACTCACGCGGGTTGTCCTGATAGTATTTCGCGGCGTTCGCGGGATCGACGCTGGCCCAGCTTTGCAAGATCGTCGGGCGGACAAAGTTGCCGGCCATGCCCATGCCGTTGGAGAAGGTCATCGCGGCGGTGGGATCGACTTCCGCCCAGCGTCCGAAAAGGAGGAAACCGGCCATCATGCGCTCGGCCATAGGGAGGCTTTCGAGCTTGGCGGCTTCTGAGGCGAGTTGTTCCGCGCTGAGACCTGCATAGAAATCCATGAGCGCCTGGACGCGGGTGGAGTTGCCGGGCATCTTGGAAATGTCCGCCATACTCATGACGCGGGCCTTTTTCGCGGAAGCCTTGTCCGCACCGGACTCGGGACGGCTGGACGACGCGGAGCGGGTCGATTGGGCCACTTCCCCGCTGTTCGCCCCGGGGGCCGATGGTGAACCTTTGCCGGCGAAGAAGCCACCGGCGGCACCAACCACCAATGTGGCTGCAGGGATGATCCAAGGATTTTTCATAAAATTGAGGTGTGTAGACCTCCGCTAAACCCCGGAAACGCCGGAGGGTTGCGCACCACCGTGCAGATTTTTCCTGCTCCACGGAACGCATGGGGTCGCGGGATTTCCATTGCCAAGGCCCCGCCGACATGAAATCCGTCTCTGCCCACATCCCGGAATGTCCGAAATCTCCCAACCTCACCGTATCCTTTTCGTATGCCTTGGAAATATTTGCCGCTCCCCTGCGGCTGAGATCATCTTCCGCAAGCAGGTGGACGATGCTGGACGCACGGCGGGATTTGAGATCGATTCCGCCGGGACCATCGGCTTCCACCATGGTTCACCGCCGGACCCGCGTATGTCGGCCGCCCTGAAGCGCCTGGGCTATGAGGTGACCGGCGCTTCCCGGCAGCTCCTTCCAGCGGATCTCGAAAATTTCGACCTGATCGTGACGATGGACGAAACGAATCTGGCCGACGTGCGGGAACTGGATGCCTCCGGGAGCTTACACCCGAAGATCCGGCCGCTGGTCAGCTTTTGCCGGACGCACAAGGACAAGCGCGTGCCAGACCCTTACTACGGTGGCGAGGCGGGCTTCGCCCACGTGATCAGCCTGCTGGAAGACGCCTGCGGAGGGATTCTGGAAGCGTTTCCGGAATGAGGGATCACTGCCAGGAAACCACGTCGTCGGAACCGTTCAGCGGCACCACGTCGCCGACGTTCTTGGCGTTGTTGCCCTTCTTGTGATCCTTGCCGTAGGACCAGTAGGCCGAGGTCTGGAACTTCGGCTTGGTCTCCTTGTATTCGCCCAGGCCCCACGTCCAGAGGACCTGGTCATTCTTGCCCTTGTTGCCCTGGATGGTGGTATTGAGCGTCTGCCCGGGAGCCGCCATTCCGTTGATGGCGATCATCATTTCAGCGCCCCACGGGTCGTAGAGTTTCCCATCGTCGCCCACGCCGTTCTTCTTGTCGGGGACGAAGGGGAAGGTGGTGTAGGATTCCTGACGCGGGTTGGACTCCTTCGCGGAAAACGTTTCGGAGGTTTTCATGGGGAATTCCTTGTCGTTCCCAGCGAGGACGGAAATCACATACTCATTGCCATAGAGACCGCCGGGATCGCCATAAACGGTATCCGTATATTCCGTTTCGCTGCGTTTTGAGGCCGGAATGGGAGGCTTGTTGTAATCCAGTTCAAACGCGGCGATGCCGACTTGCAGTTGCCGGAACTGGGTCATGGCCTGGACTTTCTTGCCATTGTCGATGAAGCGCTTCGAACCGACGAGGCTGAGGACGACGAGCACCGCGATGATGGCGATGACGACGAGGAGTTCCACCAGGGTGAATCCACCCCTGGCGCGGGGATTTTGAGGAGATGTCATGGGATTTAGGGCTTTTTCCAACTACAGAGTATCTTGAATATGTCAGATGTCTATTTGGCGGTTGCCGCTAAATCCGGGAAATTTTATGCAAATCCATCAGACACCGCCCGCTCCGTCAGATCAACGGATGATATCATCCGGCAGTTCGTTGATGTCCCCCTCTTCCCGCGGCCAGTGGCGGGAGAGTTCGTCGCCGAGGATTCCCAGGCCGACCCGCAGGGCTTCCAGAGGATTTTCCGAGGGGAGCTTCCGCACCATGGCGTCCACGGCTCCGCGCCAAAAGGCCGGCGTGACCACGTCGTCGAAGCCCTTGTCGCCGATGACCACCACCTTGCGCATGCGGGGCATCATCACGATGAGTGCCCCGTTCCGCTGGCGGGTTTG
>CAXTTX010000376.1:2869-5630 GCA_964247045.1 uncultured Verrucomicrobiales bacterium
GGAGTTCCTGCTCGCGGATGGCGGCCACCAGCGATTCCTCTTCCAAGGGTGTCAGGAGCGGTTTCATCGGGAAAAATTGGGTTTACCAGCCGCCGCTGGCGCCTCCCCCGCCGCTATCACCACCACCGCCGGAGAAACCTCCGCCGCCGAATCCGCCACCACTGTCACCCCCGCCGCTGCCACCGCCCCAGCCTCCACCTCCGCCCGGAGGACCACCCCACCCCATGTCCCCACCGGTCCGGGAACGCCCCTGATCGCTGAAGATCACATCCGCCATGCTGAAGAGGCGGGGGAACACGATGCCGGCCACGATGAAGGCCACGATCAGGAAAAGGACGATGTCCCCGAAGGTGAGGCCGTGCTTTTTCCCATCCAGCCGGGTGGTGCCATCGCCTTTGTATTCGCCTTTCGCGGCGGCGATCATCGCGTCAACTCCGGCATCGATCGCCTGCTCGAGCTGGCTTTGCCGCAGCAGCGGGGCGACCACGTTCTGGATGATCTGTTTGCAGCGGGCATCCGGCAGCACGCCTTCCATGCCGTAGCCGGTGTGGATGCGCATCTTCAGGTCCTCGGCAAAGACGAGGAAGATCGCGCCGTTGTCCTTGTCCGCTTGGCCGGGCCTCCACTTTTCAAAGAGGCGCTGGCTGAAGTCCACCATCTCCGCGTCTTCCGGGATGCGCGGGAAGATCGCGACCACGATCTGCGAGGAGGTCTCGCGCTCGAAGGTCTTCAGCTTCGTGTCCAGGCGCTGGAACGCATCCGGCCCGAGCCAACCGGCATCATCGCGGATGTAATAAGGTTCCGGGCTTTCCGGCAGGGTGTTGGCGGGCGCGCAGATTCCCGACCCCGGCAGGAGCACCAACAGGAGGGTGAAGACGGAGACCAACCAACGCGGATGGAAGATGCGGCTCATTTCCCGTCGCCGGGGGCGGCCTTCCCGCCGAAATCAAATTTCACCTCGGGGGCTTTTTCCGCGCCCGCGTCCGATTGGAAGTAGGGCTTGGGATGGAAGCCCGCCATGCCCGCGTAGAGGACGGTCGGGAAACGTGCGATGGCGGTGTTGTAGTCGCGGACCACTTCATTGAAGCGGCCACGCTCGACCGAGATGCGGTTTTCCGTGCCCTCTAGCTGGGCCTGCAAGTCGCGGAAACCGGCGCTGGCCTTGAGGTCCGGATAGTTTTCCGAAACGACGAGCAGGCGTGACAGCGCACTGGAGAACTGCCCCTGCGCTTCCTGGAATTTCTGGAAGGCAGCGGGATCATCCGGGGCCTTTGAAGCGTCGATGGTCACCTTGCCCACGGAGGCGCGCGCGTTGACGACGTTCTCCAGGGTTGTTTTCTCGAAATTCGCGGACCCTTCCACGGTCTTCACGAGGTTCGGCACCAGATCGGCGCGGCGCTGGTATTGGTTGAGCACCTGGGACCACGAGGCATCGACGCCCTGCTTTTTACCGACCAGTCCGTTGTAGCTGCTGGAGATGGCGACCCCGGCGATCACCAGCAGCCCGACAATCACGACGAGCACGATTCCTATCTTTTTCATAGGGTCCGAACCTAACGCCCCGTGGGACCAGCGTCCATGGAAATCCGGAGGGTATTTTCCAACCGGGCAAAGGAGGCTTTCCGCGCCTCAAGGAGCAGCCGGTTATTTCCAGGACTCGTCGAAGAATCCGGCGGCTTCGATCTTTCCGGGCCAGCGCGGGCCGGGTGGTGTTGTTAGATCGACGATGGCCCAGTCCGGCAGCTTGGGGGTCTGGAGGGCATTGTTGCCATAGCCATCATCGCGGAAATCGATTCCGCTGTTGATGACGACGTAATGGCGGGGGTTGAGCGGATTCGGGAAGATGAGGATTGGAGCATGATTGGCGGCGTTATGGGTCTGGCCACAGAAGATGAGTTTCCCCGCGTCCCACTGGAGCGGGAGTTTCGGAAGGATTTCCGCGAGCACGCTGTTAGACGATGGGTCGCCCCATAGGATAAGATTCCGGGAAGCGATGTCATGGGCGGACAAGGCGGTGTCATCGACGACGGGAACCTCGCCACGGAAAACATCATGCCAGAGTTGCCGGGCGTGGGTTTGCTCGCTTTCGACCCAGCTTCCCACCGTGGGATTGAGCGGTTTGCCGGTCGGGCGGACGAAGACGAAGGAATCCATGAACGCATCATCAACGGGGCCGGTTAGGCCGGGGACTTTGTGGAGAGCGTCGTTCGCCACGGAGGATTTCCAGGTGTCGCCCACACGCGTGAAATGAAGATCGTCGGCCGGGGCGGATGCGGAGGCGAGCGATTGGCCGTCGAGCGTGACGGATGTGGGCTTGATGCCGCTGAAGGTGATGGCGGTGACGTTTCCCGTGTCAGCGACCAACTTGTTATCCGGAGAAATTTTCGAGTTCACCACGGCACGGTCCCAGTGCTTTTCCATGCCTTCCACGCGGAGCCAGGCGGATCCGGGATAGCGCAGAGTGTAGGTGGAAAAGTGGATCTCGGGAGGAACCGGCGGGCGGCCGTTGGCAATGAGTTCCTCCAAGCGAGCGGTCAGCACGGCCTTCGTTTCGGGATGGTATTGGTGCGCGGTCCCCGGGCCGATGAAGCGTTCCAATTTCATCCCTTCCTTGGCCATTGCGACTTCCATCAGATCGGATGCTTCTTTTTGCGGATCGGTTTCGCCGGCATAGGCGAGGGTCGGGACATTGAAGAGATTACCGGAGATGCCGGTTGCCTCGTATTGCCGCCAGAGGGTTTGTTCCCAAGGGGGCCGCTCC
>CAXTTX010000377.1:0-4767 GCA_964247045.1 uncultured Verrucomicrobiales bacterium
CCAGCGGTGACCTGATGGGCGATCTGCCTGCTGGCACCGTCCACCTTGAGGTATCCCGGCTGATAGGCCACGGAGAACTCCGTCTTCGGTGAGTAGGCATAGCGCAGAGCGGCTTCGCCATAGACGTTGCTGCTGTCGAAGAGCGCGGGATTCACGTAGTCCGCGTCCTTGTTGCCGACGGCGGCTTCCAAAGTGACCTTCTCGAGCGGGTTCCACGAGGCGCGGATTTCATTCGCGTATTCGAGGCGGTCGGACTGCTGGCCGGTATCTGCCGTCGCGTCCGCGAGTTTCTGGATCGCACCGCTGTAAGTGATGGCGGTGACCTTGCCACGCCAGCCCGCTGTGATAGCGGCCTGGTGATCGACCCGGTTTTCAGAACTGTTTTCCGAATAGAACACGGCGGTGGGCTTGTAGGCGAAGCGGATAAAACCGCCCTCGCCTTCCTTGGAATCGCCCTGCGTGTAAGCAATCGCGGGACCAACACGGGTGACCGTGTCCGACTCGGCGTCAGTCTTGCTGAGGAAAATGTTGCTGTCGTAGGCGGTGGCGAGCATCGCGCCGATTTCCAATCCGCCGCGGCGCTCTTCCTCTTGGGAAGGATCGACCACAGGAGGCAAGGGCATGACTCCATCGCCAGGCTCGACCCGGTCTTCAACGACGGGGGAGACTTCCTGTGCTTGGATGGAGGAAAGGAAGCCGGCGGATATGAAAGCCAGTTTCCAAACAGCCACCCGGGGGGGGAATGGTGTGAAGGATATCATTGCAGGGGGGAAAGCAACGCGGCCCATTCATCTCCCGGATCACCCTGAAATTCAAGACATTTCAGATATCAAAGCGATACGCGATCACGTAATACCCTGTCCGTTGAAACATGTTAGTTATTCGAACCTGTAGTCCTCTTCCGACGGCCAATAGTAAGGCAAGCCGGATATTCCGGAACATTTTCATCCCTATCCGCACGAAGAAACGGCAAGCTGGCAACGTTATCCCACACCTCCCCCCATGATGTCCCCCCCCATGGACCCGCATCCCTCTCCCGCCCTCGCGAGCACCCATGACACCCCCGAACGCTGGACTGACAAGTTCGAGCGCCAGGCACGGGTCAATCCTGCCCAGACCGCGGTCGTCAGCGGGGACCGGTCGATTTCCTACGGAGAACTTAGCAAAAGATCCAACCAGATCGCCAACCTGCTCTGCTCGCAGGGAATCGGACGTGGGAATTTCGTAGGCCTGGGCCTGCATCGTTGCCTGGAACTTCCCATCGCCCTGCTGGGTATTTTGAAAGCGGGAGCGGCCTATGTACCGCTTGACCCCGGCTATCCTTCGGCGCGGATCGAGCAGATGATTTCCTCCGCGGGACTCAGCCACGTGGTCACCCTCCAAAACCTGGCGGATCGCTTCACGGAAGTGACGCCGATCCTCATCGACCATGAATTGCTCTCCGGTGCATCGGATGAGAATCCGGGAGTGGAAATCCGGAACGATGATCTGATCTACGCGATCTTCACGTCCGGCTCGACGGGGCAACCCAAGGCAGCGTCAGTCTATCACCGGGGATTTGAAAACCTGCTGCACTGGTATTCCATCGAACTGGAACTGGGACCGGCGGACCGCACGCTGATCATCAGCTCGCCGAGCTTTGACCTGACGCAGAAGAATTTCTTCGCGCCTTTGATCACGGGCGGCACTCTGGTGCTGGATGATTGCCAGACCTATGATATCTCGCGGATCAGCAGCATCATCCGCTCGCATGGGATCACGTTGATCAATTGCACGCCAAGCGCGTTTTATCCGCTGGTGGATGCGTCGGCAGGAAGTGATTACCTGCCGCTGGCCTCGCTGCGTTTCGCGGTGCTGGGTGGCGAACCGATTTCCATCCCGAGATTGCGTGAGTGGCTGGAGCACCCGAATTGCCGCGCGGAAGTGGTCAATTCCTACGGCCCGACGGAATGCGCCGACATCTGTGCCTTTCACCGGCTGCATCGCGGGAATCTGGACGAACATCCATTCGTCCCGCTGGGCAAGGAGATCCCGAACGTGGAGGTCACCATCCGCGACGAATCTCTGGAGGTCTTGCCCGATGGCGAGCTTGGCGAACTCTGCATCTCCGGTGCCGGCGTGGGCGGTGGCTATCTGAATGATCCCGCCCGCACGGACGCCGCTTTCAAGAACGGACTATACCGGACCGGTGACCTCGCGAGACGATTGCCGGACGGCCTGCTCGAATTCAAGGGACGCGCCGATCATCAGGTGAAGGTGAACGGTTTCCGCATCGAGCTCGGTGAGATCGAGATTCACCTGAACCAGCATGAGTCGATCCGCGAGGCAGTGGTCATCGCCATGGGCGACCGACTGATTGCCTACATCCAGGGTGAGGTGGAAGTAACCGCCCTGCGTGAGCATCTCGGCCAACGCCTGCCCGCCTACATGGTGCCGGGCGAGTATCATTTCCTCGAAAGCTTCCCGCTCACGCCAAATGGCAAGGTGGACCGCCTGGCGCTTGCCAAGGGTCTGGTCACAGGAACCGTGAAGATCGAATCCGGTGCCGGTTTGGAAGCGAAAATCCTCGCCCTTTGGTCTGAAATTCTGGACCGCCCGGTGGCCGACGCGACGGCCAATTTCTTCGATCTGGGCGGCAACTCGATCCATCTGGCCGTGGTTCACGTGCGGCTGATCGAAATGACCGGGCGGAAGTTTGCGATCACCGAGCTTTTCGGCCTGCCGAGCGCCCGTTCGATCGCGGAATTTCTCTCTCCAAGCGGCCGCAATGCTGCTAACTCTTCCGCACAGGAGAGAGCCCGTCAGGCACAGGCTGGATTCTCCCGGTTCCGCCGCCCCACGACCCGATGAACGAAAACCCCCAAGCCCCCGAGGCCATCGCCGTGATCGGCATGGCCGGCCGATTCCCCGGCGCGCAAGGCCCTGACGAATTCTGGCAAAACCTGATCGGTGCGAAAGACTGCATCACGCGCTTTCCCGCGCGGACCGGTGCCGACGGGCAGCAATACGTTGGTGCCCGCAGCGTGCTGGAAAACGTGGACCAATTCGACGCCTCGTTCTTCGGCGTCTATCCGAAGGAAGCCGAGGTCATGGACCCCCAGCACCGGATTTTCCTCGAATGCTCGTGGGAGGCCCTGGAGGACGCGGGCTACGATCCGGCCACATTCCCCGGGATGATCGGTGTCTATGCCGGACTGAGCCTGAACACCTATCTCCTGCACAACCTGAACAAGGGCAAGGATCTCGCGAGGAACTATCAGGTCGCCGAGTACCAGACGATGCTTGGCAACGACAAGGACTTCATGCCGGTGCGCGTGTCCTACAAGCTGAACCTGCGCGGACCGAGCATGACCATCCAGTCGGCTTGTTCCACCTCGCTGGTGGCAATCTGCCAGGCCGCGACGGCCCTGCTGACCTACCAGTGCGACATGGCATTGACGGGCGGCATCTCCGTCAGCTTCCCGCAACAGCGCGATTATCTTTTCCAAGAGGAGGGCATGGTCTCTCCGGACGGCACTTGCCGGGCCTTCGACGCGGAAGCGGCGGGCACGGTCTTCGGCCATGGATGCGGAGTGGTGCTGCTGAAGCGTCTGAGCGAAGCCATTGCGGATCGCGATCCAATCCTCGCGGTAATCAAAGGCTGGGCAGTGAACAATGATGGCTCGGACAAGATCGGCTTTGCGGCTCCCGGCCTGAACGCACAGGCGGAGGTCATCACGATGGCACAGGCCGCCGCGGGTGTGAGCCCGTCTGAAATTTCCTACGTGGAAGCGCACGGCACCGGCACCCCGCTGGGTGATCCCATCGAGGTGGCGGCGCTGACCAAAGCGTTTCGCGAAGGAGGAGCGGAAGGCAATGCCTTCTGTTCGCTCGGCACGGGCAAGACGCACATCGGGCACCTGGACTGTGCCGCCGGGGTGACCGGACTTATCAAGACGATCCAGCAATTCCGTCACGGCAGGATTCCCGCGCTGCTCAATTACAAGGCGCCGAACCCGCGGATTGATTTCGCTAACAGTCCGTTTTCACCGGTGAGTGAGGATCGCGATTGGACGCGTGGCGGCGTTCCCCGCATGGCCGGGATCAGCGCGTTTGGTGTTGGCGGCACAAATGCCCACGTCATCGTGGAAGAACCGCCCTTGCCAACCGCCACCACGAAGGGCCGCAAGCCACAGCTTCTCACGCTCTCTGCAAAGACACCCGCTGCCTTGGAGGCAATGGCGCGCCGTCTGGCAGATCATCTGGAAACCGGAAGCCCGGATCTGGCCGACGTTTCCTGGACGCTGGCCAAAGGCAGGCGTGGATTCCCGCACCGCCGGGCGGTCGTCGCGACGGATCCATCGGAAGTAATCTCAAAGCTACGGGAGGAAGGAAAGACCACCGTAGCACCGGCCACCGCACCGCGGGTCGCATTCCTGTTTCCGGGACAAGGTTCCCAATACGTGGACATGGGTCGCGAAATCTACGATTCCGAACCGGTGTTCCAAGCCGCCGTCGATGAATGCGCGCTCCTCCTCCGTCCGCTCATCGGCCATGATATCCGCTCGACCCTCTTCCCTTCCGAACACGAACGCGAGGCCGCCGAGCGCGACATCAACCGCACGGCACTTACGCAGCCCTGCATCTTCGTGATCGAATACGCGCTCGCGAAGCTCTGGATGTCCTGGGGCATCGTTCCGTCCCTTTTGATCGGCCATAGCATCGGCGAATACGTCGCTGCCGTGCTGGCAGGCACCTTCAAGCTGGAACACGCGCTGAACCTTCTGG
>CAXTTX010000377.1:4777-5616 GCA_964247045.1 uncultured Verrucomicrobiales bacterium
GATGCAAGATCTGCCATCCGGCGGCATGTTGGCCATACGTGCCGGTGCTGCATCGTTGCAGGTCCCCGAAGGCGTCGACATCGCCGCGATCAACAGCCCGAATCTCTGCACCGTTTCCGGTTCCCACGAGGCGATCAGTGCTTACCAAAAGACCCTTGAGGAGCAAGGCATCGGTTGCAAGCTGCTCAAGACCTCGCATGCCTTCCATTCGCACATGATGGAGCCCATCGTCGCCCCCTTCACGGAAGACGCGGCGATGACCCCGGCAAATGCCCCGTCGATCCCCTGGGTCTCCACTTGTACCGGCAAGGCGATGGATGCGGAAACGCTCGCCGATCCCGGTTACTGGGCACGCCAACTCCGCCACAGCGTCCG
Organism: uncultured Verrucomicrobiales bacterium; assembly: GCA_964247045.1. GTDB lineage: Bacteria > Verrucomicrobiota > Verrucomicrobiia > Verrucomicrobiales > Akkermansiaceae > Luteolibacter. The sequence goes on from CAXTTX010000377.1 coordinate 5,153, forward strand.
TTTCACCGATGCGATGGCCACGGCCTTCGCCGAAAAGGATCTTGTCCTGCTCGAAGTCGGTCCCGGACAAGCGCTCGCGCCCTTCGCGAGGCAACATCCCGACCGCGACAAGACACCCGTCGTGTCCACCCTGCCGACTTCCTCGGATGATCTCGCCGACATGGTCGCGGCGCTCGGCGAGCTTTGGAAAAACGGCGTCGTGCCAGACTGGGACGCGGTGTTCGCCGGACAGGAAAGAAACCGCCTGCGTTTGCCGACCTATCCCTTCGAGCGGCAGAGCTTCTGGATTGATAAGTCGGATGAGGCTCTGCCGTTTGTTCCATCTCCTGCGGCAGCTTTGCCCCAGACCGCGATACCCTTTTTTGAAACCGGCGGCGGTGTTGCACCGGTGCCACAGTTTACCCCTCCCCCCATGAAAACCGATCGACTCTCCGATCTAACGGCGAGGCTCCGAGCCCTCGTCC
>CAXTTX010000378.1:0-5594 GCA_964247045.1 uncultured Verrucomicrobiales bacterium
CATCGTGCCGCGCGACGCCACGGGCCACTCGCTCGCGCCGACGACGTTCGTGCTGACCCTGCCGGTGGCGCACAGCGAGACCATCGCACTGACCGACCAGCCGTAGCCGATCAGCGTCGAGAAGTGATGGACCTCGCGGGCCTCGCCGGTTTCAAGGATGATCGAGACGAGCGTGCGGGTTCCCGCTCCGACGAGATAGTGGTGAAGCCCGCCCATCAGGAGCAGGGTCGGCATCGCGGCGTTCTCCTTGTCGATATTCCGATCGGAAAGGATCAGCATGTTGTAGCCGGCGGCGATGGCCTCGTCCGCTTGGGCACAGATGTTGTCAAAGGCAGCCTCGAGACCCGCGCCACCTTGGTCAGCCGGGAACAACGCGTTGATGGTGGTCGACTTGAATCCCTTCAAATCGATCTCGCGCAACTGGGCCAGCGCCTTGTTGTCGATGAGCGGGCTATCGAGTCGGATCATGCGGCAGCTCTGTGGGCCGGGATCGAGTAGGTTACCCTCGGAACCGAGGAAGGTTTCCGTGGCGGTGACAAGCTCCTCGCGGATACAATCCAGCGCCGGGTTCGTGACCTGGGCGAAGATCTGCTTGAAATACTGATAGAGATGCTTCGGCTTCTCGGAGAGCACCGCCAGCGGGGTGTCGTTGCCCATCGATGAAATCGGCTGCACGCCCGACGAGGCCGTTGGCCCGAGGAGCATCCGTAGATCCTCGTAGGTGTAGCCAAACGCAAGCTGGCGTTCGATGACGCGGTGCGCTTCGACCTCGTGATGGTCCTGCGCGGCAGGCAGATCCTTGAGCGTGATACGGTTCTCATCCAGCCACTGGCGGTAGGGCTTCGCGGAGTAGATTCGTTCCTTCACTTCATCGTCGGGGACGATGCGGCCTTCCTTCATGTCCACCAGGAACATGCGGCCCGGACGCAGGCGGCCCTTCTCGACCACCTTGAGCGGATCGATGTCCGGCACGACGCCCACTTCCGAGGCCATGATGACGAGATCGTCATCCGTGACATAGTAGCGGCTCGGGCGCAGGCCGTTGCGGTCGAGAACCGCGCCGATCTGCTGGCCGTCCGAAAAGGTGATGGAGGCGGGGCCGTCCCAGGGTTCCATCATGCAAGCATGGAACTCGTAGAAGGCTTTCTTCTCGTCGCTCATCATCGTGTGGCGTTCCCATGGCTCGGGAATCATCATCATCATGGCATGGACGAGGTCGTAGCCACCGTGGTGCATGAACTCCAGGGCGTTGTCGAAGCGCGCGGAATCCGAGCCATCCTCATTGATCACCGGGAAAAGGTTCTCGATTTCCGTGCCATAAAGATCCGATTGGCAGAGGGCCTGGCGGGCCTTCATGAAGTTGGCATTGCCCATCACCGTATTGATCTCGCCGTTGTGGGCGATGAAACGGTTCGGATGGGCCCGGGACCAGCTCGGGAAGGTATTCGTCGAAAAGCGCGTGTGCATCAGCGCCAGCGCCGACTCGAAATCCGGATCGAGGAAATCCGGGAAATATTCGGAAAGCTGGCAGGGCGTCAACATCCCCTTGTAGATCATCGTCCGTGCGGACAGGCCGGTGACGTAGTGATACTCCGCGCCGGGGAAATTGTTGCCCTTGTTGCCGTGGACGTCGCGGAACTGGTTTGGCACCTCGTTGTCCCGGATCCAACTCGCGACCCTTTTGCGGATCACATATAGCTTCGTCTCGAAGGCCATCGCGTCAGTGATGTCGGCGCTCTTGCCGATGAAGACCTGCTTGATGACAGGCTCGTAACGGCCGGAAGTTTTGCCGAGAATGGAGCTTTTCACCGGCACTGTGCGCCAGCCGAGGAATTCCTGGCCTTGGTCGCGGATCACGTGTTCGAAGACCTGCATCGCTAGGTTCCGCAGCGAATTTTCCGGCGGGAAAAACACCAGCCCGGATCCATATGAACCCTCCGGCGGGAGTTGCACCCCCTTGGCGGCCATTTCCCGGCGCAGGAATTTGTCCGGCATCTGGATCAGCATCCCCGCGCCGTCCCCGGTTGCCGGGTCGGAGCCGCTGGCGCCGCGGTGATCCATGTGCTCGTTCATCGTCAGGGTCTTGAGGACGATGTCGTGGGAGCGCTTGCCCTTCAGGTGGGCAATGAAACCCACGCCGCATGAATCTTTCTCCCGCGACGGATCCCAGAGTCCCTGAGGTTCTGGCCAGCCGAATGGAGATGTCTGCGAGGTGGACATGGAATTGCTAATGGTGCGTTTTGAGAATTTGAAAAGCATTGTCCCGCCGGGGACGGGTGGGCCTTCTGCCCCCGCAAGCAAGGCGTCCCGTGGACGGGAAGCCTTGAATACTAAGGGCAGGAGCGGACCGGAGACTGCTTTTCGGCGGGAACCCTGTCAAGACCCGGGCAAAGCACCCGGCGTACCCGTTTATTCGGCCTTTGCGGGAGCTCCCGGGGAAGCCGGAACAGGCGCTTCGTGGACCTTGAATGTCGGGTCCTTGGAATGATCCGCATACGGTTCCTTGGGAAACTTGGCCGCGAACTTCTTCAGATATTCCATCCACTTTTCCTGGCTCGTAATGATACCCGCTCCATCCCAGCCGAATCCGGCGAACCAACGGACGGATCCCGCCGCGTCAGTCTTGGCGAGGCAAAGCGCCTGGGTGCCGGAGGCGTCCGTGTGAGAAACCATTTTCGCAACCCGGGAGGGATCAATGACCACGGCAGTGCCAAGCCCATGTCCGTCGAGGGTTTCCCACAGCATCAGGGTGCCGGTCTTCGGCGAAAAGACCGGAGGAGTGCCCTTCACCTGCGGGCTGAGACCGATCGCCACATCAAGGCTGGCAGGCGCACCGTCCAAGGTGAACTTCGAATCACACTGATACATCTGCTGGCCCATAATCAGGGTGATCCGCTTGGTTTCGCGCAGTGTCTTGCCCTTGAAATCGCAGGCGTAGTCGAGCTCGAAAACCAGCTTCTCCGGCCCCTTGTCGATGACCCGCTGGGCCACCCAAGTGTCGGAATTCCAAAGTTTGCCGTCCGCCCAGAGCGAAATGCCGCCGCAGCCGCGGCTGTCACCCACATGATAGACGTCGTAGCCCTCCCCCTGGTCGTTGTGATAAGGCTTGTTGACCTTGCCGTAGGGGAGCTTGAGGCGGTCCTGGAGATACCACTTGTCGATCACCGGGTAGGAAACCCGTTTGAACCAGCAATCGATACCGCTGTTTTCCGGTCCGGGCCGCAGGGCGGGGCCATAGGTGCGGAAGGCCACGAGGTCGTTCTCCCATGTGAAATCGTCCATCCGCTCCGGGACGTGGCGGCCGAAAACCCGGGGCTCGGCGGGCATGAACTTGTCCGGCAGTTTCACCCCCTTGAAGGTGGCGAGATCGTTGCGGCGTTTCGAAGGGTCCAGCAGACGGATGATTTCCGATCCTGCGAGGAGAAACGCGCCGGAGCCATAGACCTCGGTGGATTTCGCCGTCACGCCGCCTTCCGGGGCCTCGCCAACCTTCTGGATGAAGCCGAGCATGCCGTCGGGCTGGATGTTGTTGGCGAGTGCCTTGTAGCCTTTCATCACCTCCGGGCGGAATTTGTCAGCCGGAAGGAGGCCGCGGTTGATCCCCCAGGCCATGGCCTGGATGAAAAAGGCCGAACCGGAGGACTCACCCTGCGGGTCTTCGGGATCAAGCAGGCTGCTGCGCCACAGGCCGTCCTCGTTCTGGAGCGGGAGAAGCGCGACCATCATGTCGCGGTAAAGCCCGAGGTATTTCGAGCGCGATGGGTGATCGGCCGGAAGGTAGTTCAACATGTGGACCAAGCCGCCCACGACCCAGCCGTTGCCCCGGCACCAGAAGACCTTTTTTCCCGAGGGCGTGCGCTTGGTGAAGTAGCGGTTGTCCCGGTAGAACAGGTGGTGTTCCGGATCATAAAGAACATCCGTGGTGGTCCACCATTCGCGGTCCGCCCAGGCGAGATACTTGGGATCCCCTGTGATGCTGGAAAGGTTTGCCCAGACGGGGGGCGACATGAACAAGGCGTCGCACCAGCAAAAGGTGAAGGTACCTCCGGAAATCGAGGCGGGCTTGTCATTGGCCAAGGCGGCGAGGACCTTGTCGAAATGCGCCTTGGTCGGTTCCAGCTCGGCGCCGTCTTTGTCGAGCCGGTAGAGCTCGAGCCATGCCTGCAGGACGGCGTGGTCATCCGCATGGGTGACACGGGGCCCGGGACCGTAGCTCAGTTGTTTTCCAATGCCCTCCAGCGCGTCGTGATATTTGGCTTCCCCGGAAACCTGATGGAGATTGGAAAGGCCGAGGAAAAAGGGTGCCTGGGTCCAGTCGTGGACCGGATGCTTGGAAGGGTTTGCCAATTGCCAATCGGCCACCCGCTTCATATCGCGGAGAATTTCCGCCGGTTTTGGATCGGCGGCAACCACCGGCGAGACCAGCCCGAAAGCGACACAAATGACTTTGCCCAGGCGGCGGCACAATGACGCCCGAATTTGATTTACAGGAAGATGCATCGGTTTTTCAGGGTTTTGTGAACAAGGAAACCGATATTCCGGTTGCCAGAGAAGAGGTTGAATGAAGAATGAACACCTTCCTTTCCCCAAGGAAAAACGCCCTGAATAAAGTGGGAGTTGTTTTCCCGGGACAACCCCAACCGACTCTTCAAGACTCAGACCATGGAAACACGATTGATGCCCTCGCCGCGTGAAACGGCCGTCCTCGATACGCAGGATCTCCGCGAAGACTTTCTGCTGGAGGATCTGTTTGCCGCCGGTCAATTGCGGCTGGTATACACCGACTTGGACCGGGCCGTGGTCGGCGGCGCGATCCCGACCGGCGAGGCACTCGTGCTGCCTGCGGACGAGGCGTTGAAAGCGGAATTTTTCTGTGAGCGCCGCGAATTGGGCGTCCTCAACCTGGGCGAGGCGGGAACCATCACCGTGGATGGAACGCCCTACGAAATTGGCAAACACGATTGCTTCTACGTTGGCCGGGGCTGCCGTGACGTGAGCTTCGCGAGCGCCGACGGTGGCAATCCCGCGGTCTTCTATCTGGTGAGCTACCCCGCCCACACCACCTATCCGCCCGCGAAGGCGACCCGGGCGGACGCCAACCGGGTGGAACTGGGTTCTCGCGACGAGGCGAACGAGCGGACGATTTTCCAATACATCCACGAGAACGGCATCAAGAGTTGCCAACTGGTGATGGGCTTCACGGAATTCAAACCGGGCAGCATCTGGAACACCATGCCCTGCCACACCCACGCCCGCCGCAGCGAGGTGTATTGCTACTTCGACGTGCCGGCTGCCCACCGGGTGCTGCACATGATGGGGCAGCCGCAGGAAACCCGCCCGCTGTGGGTGGCTGACCGGCAAGTCGTCCTCTCCCCGCCGTGGTCCGTCCACACCGGCTGCGGCACCGCCAGCTACCGCTTCTGCTGGGCCATGGGCGGCGAAAACCAGGCCTTCACCGACATGGACCGCGTGGAGATCGTCGACTTGCGTTGACCCCCCCCAACCGCGCGGCAGCGAGTAAGGAGGAGGGACATTTTTGTCCCTCGCTTCTTGCGCTTTGCCAGCCCTTTCCGTTTTCCTTTCTCTCGGTCCCG
>CAXTTX010000379.1:0-5585 GCA_964247045.1 uncultured Verrucomicrobiales bacterium
GTCCTCCTGTCCTCCCTGGAAGGCGCGTCGATCACCTCCGTCCGGATCGCGGGCGTGCAGCACGAATTTTCCAGCCTTCCCGGCGTTGTGGAGGATGTCACGGACATCGTCCTGAACCTGAAGAAGGTGAAGTTCAGCCACAACGACAAGGAGCCGCGCATCCTCACCATCAAGGTGGAGAAGGAAGGCGTGATCACCGCGGGTGACATCACCGCGGACCACATCTACGACGTGGTGAACAAGGAGCAGGTCATCTGCACCCTGGACAAGAAGGTGAAATTCGATTGCGAGTTCGAAGTGCGCGTCGGCCGTGGCTTCTCCACGGGTGACGAGAACAAGCGCAAGGACCAGCCGATCGGCGTCATCGCGATCGACTCGATCTTCTCGCCGGTGACCCGGGTGAAGTACGCGGTGGAAACGACCCGTGTCGGCCAGATGACCGATTTCGACAAGCTGGTGCTGGACATCTGGACGGATGGCCGCATCACCCCGCAGGACGCGCTTCTGCAAGCCTCCGCGATTCTCCGCCACCACCTGGACGTGTTCGTCAACTATGACGAGAACGCCGTGGATTTCGAAGAGGCTCCGGCCGAATCGAGCGAAGAGAACGCCGCCCTCAAGAAGCTTCTCAACATGTCCGTCAACGAGATCGAGCTTTCGGTCCGCGCGGCGAACTGCCTGAACAACGCGAACATCACCACGGTGGGCCAACTCGCGATGAAGTCCGAGGCGGAGATGCTGAAGTATCGCAACTTCGGCAAGAAGTCCCTCAACGAGATCAAGGACAAGCTCGTGGAGCTCGGCCTGGGCCTCGGCATGTCCTTCGATGCCTCGCTGCTCTCCGGACCCAGCGCCGCCTCACGCGGACCCCGCCTTGGAGCGGAAGACGAAGCGCCAGTCGGCCTCGCCGACCTGATCGCGCAAAACCTCGACGACTAAACATTCAAATAGAAACGGAAGCATCCGATGAGACATCGCAGCAAGACATCCAAACTCAAACGCAACGCCTCGCAACGGCGGGCCCTGCTAGCCAACCTGGCCTGCAACCTGATCGAGCACGGCCGCATCAAGACCACCCTCGGCAAGGCGAAGGCCCTGCGTCCGGTGGCTGAAAAGCTCGTCACCCTCGCCAAGCGGGACGACCTGCACTCCCGCCGCCTGGCCATCGCGTTCCTGCGCCAGAAGGAGACCGTGAAGAAGCTCTTCGCGGAAACCGCCCCTGCCGCCGCAAGCCGCCAGGGAGGCTACTGCCGGATCACCAAGCTGGGAGTGCGCATCAGCGACTCCGCGCCGATGGCGATCATCGAGTGGGTCGACCAAGTGGAAAAGGAAGAGGCTCCTGCCGTGGAAGCCGCCAAGGAGGAGACTCCGGTTGCGGAAGCTCCGAAGAAGACCGCCGCGAAGAAGGCAGCCAAGAAAAAGGCAGCCGACGAGGTGGTTGAAGTGGCGGAGTAATTCCGGCGGATTGAAGATTTGAAGAGCCGCCCGTGCGAAAGCGCGGGCGGTTTTTTTGTTGGGTCAGGGCGTGGCGTTGCTCCGATTGATTAGATTGGTCCAGGAACTCTTTTGCTCCGGCGTGTGGACATCCGTGGTGCTCTTCGCGTGCTTGTCCAGCATGAGGTATTTGATCGCATTGCGGCTAAAAAAGGCGCGCTGCCACGGGCCGAGTTCAGGGTCGGCAAAGAGCTGGTTGAAGGCATTGGGGTAGTCGCCATGGTTCTTTTCCTTATGGATCATATGCCAATCGGAGCCATACATGATCTTGTCGCCAAACTTGTAGGTTCCCCCGGCCTTGATCTGCTGTTTGAGGTTGCTTTTGAAGATCTCGCGCATGCTGCCATCGAGGATTTGCTCCAGATAGCCGACCTCACAGTAAACGTGCTCGTATTTGCGGCATAGCTTCACGACTTCTTTGCCAAAGAGATACTCACTGTATTCCTTGTCGGCAGGAGCGGGGCCGGAACCTTGGGCGAACCAGAAAACGTGGCCGCCGGAATGGCCGAAGCAGAGGCGCAGTTCGGGGTGCTTTTCCAGGACAAGAGCCCAGTATTTCGGGTCTGCCATTTGGCCGTAGCCGGTGTCAGCCTCGAATCCCTTGGGCGTGCAGTGGGTGAAGACCGGGACTTCATTTTTCTCGCAGTATTCAAAGAGGTCGTCATTGAGCTTATCCAGGTCTTCCGGCTTGAGGCCTTTGTAGCGGGAGTTCCAGCGCGCCCGGGAGCCGGGTTGGAGGATGGAGGGCTCGTCGGGGAATTGGTTGCCGGCGGCGCGGTAGCCGCTGGGAGGATAAAATTTCACCCCAATGGCCCCTTCTTTTTCGACTGCTTGTTTTACCAGATCAAGAGCATCGCCACGGCGGAAGGGATCAAAGGCGACGAAGTGGACGAAGCTGCCCGCCATGCGCTGGTCGAGTGTTTTCATGCGGCGAACCTGATCGGCGAAGGGCATGAGGGGCTGGGAATCATACGCCTTCTCCATGTCCATCATATGGTGCACGAAGAGATCAACCTGCTTATACTCCTGATTGCGCAGGGTGACGGCAACCTCGAGATTGCCCTTGGTCATGATGCCGACGAAGGCAAGGTACCCGTTGCGAGCGGGAGACCCGGCACCAGCGGGCTGGAGCATCTGCGCGGCGTCGCTTTCCCCCGGGGGGAAGTTGGCCTTTTCCAAGGCCATGGCGAGGATTTCAAGGTCCTGCTCATCCTGAGGGAGGGTTGAGAGGGGCTGCAAGGCACCGTTGGGGGTCGCCGCGGTGGCGGGCGTGGGGGAAGCTTCCGGGGTGGGTCGGCCCACGTATTCGAGCAACTGCTCCCGCTCCTCCTGGCTGAGGACGGAGAACAGGGAGTTGCTCGCCGGGGCGTTGGGCTTGGCCGCGGCATTCCGTAGCAGTGTTGCGGCGGTTTCATCGCGCAGGGTTGCATCAGCCGGTTGCGCGGAGGCAGGTTGAATCCCATCTCCCGGTTCAGGGCGTGGCGGCACGGGGCCCTTGAGATCATCTGGCGGGGTGAGATTGTTGAGGACTTTGGCCAGCGCGTGATTGACGGGCATAGGCACGTTCAGGGCATTCAAGATGCCGGCCATAGGGAGATCATGGGCATTGAAAACGTGGGTGTGCACATCCACCACAGGCACCTCAGGCCCGCCCTGATAGAGGCTGGGGACCGCCGCCGGGGTGACGGCGGGCAGGAGAATACCGGCGGCGAGAGCGAGAGCAGCGCAATTCGCGGGGCGGGGGCGGAGGGCATGAGGAGCAGTGGGTTTCATAGGAGTGGTGATGCCGGGGAGGCGAAAACGAGAAGGTGAGTGAGTTAGTGGGCAAGAGATCGTCTGGCAGGCTTTTGCCCGCGGAGGCACCCTCGGCTGGCGGCTGAGCCCGGGGTATCTGCCGGAGTTAGTTCTGTTTGTTCTGACGGGGAAACCAGACCTCGATGTCGCCAGGTTTTTCGGGGGGATCATTGAGGTCGTAAGGAAATCTTGCAGCGACGTCGGTGGGCTTCAGGTCCACGTTGGAGCCCGTGTCTTTCAACTGCTCCCTGATAAGATTTGCCATGGCGACCGCGACAGCGGAGTCCTCAGGATTACGAAAATACCGCACCTCGATCTGGGTTTGCACGGCGGGAGACACCCTGGTCCTGATTGCAAGGGGATTGAAACGATCCCGGGCAGCCGTGGAAATCTGCTCCGCGAGAGGCCTCTGATCTTCCGCGGAGAGGTAGAAGCGCACGTTGGGCTTGAAGTCGGGGAAGGGGGGCACGCCCTCACGCACGCTGGAGACGAACTCGGCTTTTTTCTTCAGGTCAGAGACGAGCCTTTTCCGCTCATTGGGACTGAGCTCATGGGGCGGGGTCGTGACCCGGGCACCGGGGTTGGACAAGGCCTCAAATGAGCGCTCCGCCTGGGCAGAGCGAAAGGTTTCCCCGCTTGAGATGACGTTGTCCATATCTTTGGCGATATCGTCCTCCTCATCTTTCAAAGGCAGGCCGCCATCCCATAAAGCTTGCTCGATGAGTTCCACGGGTGGCAGGTCCGTGGTGTTGTTGATTTTCCGGTAATGCTCCTGGAGGAGAAGAATGAGGCCGGAAATAAAAGGCGCGGACATGCTGGTGCCGCTGTCCCAAGCATCGCCATTGGTGCTCGATGCCATGTCAACGGCTCCGGCGGAATCGTAGATTACCCTGGAGGCGCCGAGGACTTCGAATCCGGCGGCGAAAATGTCTGTCTTGCAGGACTTGCCGACCCCTTCGCCCAGCCGCTGGGTGAAGGGGGTGCAGCGGTCCCGCACTATTCGCAAGGCCTTCGATTCATCCTTAAATGGCCCCATTTCGGGGTTCCTGCCATTGCCGCTACTGTCCACTCCATACATGGCGCCGACGCTAATGGTGTCCTGGCAGATGGCCGGGAAGTCCATGCCTTGCTGGTCGCGGTGCAGATGATGGTGATAATAATTTCCGGCGGCGACAACGACGGCGATGTTCTTGAGGCGGAGAGCGTGGATATGGTCGCATGTCGTTTTGTAGGCGGCAGACATCTGCTCCGAGTCGGTTTTCCAGTTCAACCCGACACCGATGGAGAGATTGACCACCGAAACGCCATATTCCTGATGATGGTCCACCAGCCACTTCAAGGCGGCATTGACGGGTGCATAGGGGGGATAGGAAGAATCACCAAGCACCTTGAGGGCGACAATGCGGGCGTCCGGCGCGGCGCCAATGTGCGGGCTAGCCGCGGAGGCAGCGATGATGGAAGCCACATGACTGCCGTGCCCGGTGTGATCCTCGGCATCCTTCGGACTTCCTTCGGTGAAATCCTCGACATGGACGATCTTGTCCTTGAAGTCGGCATGGTAAGGATTGATGCCCGAGTCCAAGAGAGCCACCGTGAGGCCTTTGCCAGTAACGCCAAATTTGTTGCGAACGTAAGGAATGTTGTGGTAGGTGTTCACCGTCGCGTCCAGCGAGTTGATGGAGCCGTCAGGCAGCCAGGTCGGGGTGGACGTTGGCAGGATCTCCACCGTGGCAGGTGGCGGTGCCGGAGCCTGTTCCTGTGCGCCCAGCGGGGCGTCGAGTCCTGTGCCTAGCAGGACGAGGATGGCCGAGGTAAACAGGGCCAATTGACGGCAGGACGGGGCTGATTTCATGGGAAATGCGAGGTGGGCGATCATTGGTGGGTTGTCCGCGTTTTCCTGTTGTTTTCCCGTGCCGCGGGCGCGCGCCTCCGAGAACCACTTCTGCTAGATGTTGAATTTTTGTGATTCGAAATTCAACCCAAATCTTGTTATGAGATCCATCATAAGGCCGAGGGGAACCTATTCCACGAGTTGCCACTACTGTTCACGAGTACTTACCTTTCATAAGACCAGGGATATAAAGGAGTTTTCCGTGGAGCCCGAGCTGCCTTTTCGAGCACTTCTCATTGATCAGGTGGAACTTTGGAGCCCGGCTACCGCCAGTCTTTCCTGTGGTAAGATTTCCCGTTCCCAAATGGGTCCCAATTCCCCTGCGAATCTTGCCCCGGAACAGAATGCCGTCCTTTCCTATCGGACTGCCCAGGAGGAAGGTCAGACTCATGCTCGCGTTGAAGCG
>CAXTTX010000380.1:0-1628 GCA_964247045.1 uncultured Verrucomicrobiales bacterium
GGGCGGCCGTATTTGGATCCACCGCAAGTCGCAGGTATTCAAGCGCTTCCGTCGGGGCGGGGCAGAGGCCGATCACGTTCGCGCCGCAGCGCAGGAACGATGCGGTGAACTGGCTGAAATACATGGGGTGGTGTCCAAACCACAGTGGGTCGATCAGGGCGACGGTTTTTTTCACGGCGGCGAATCTAGGCGGAGGAATGACGATGCTGCGGCCGGGAAACCGTATGAATCCAAGAAGAACGGACCATGAATGCCTGAGGCAGGCCCGCCATCACGCCGAAGAATATACCGGCGAGGCGTTCCTGAAAAGGATTCGATGTGAGGGACATGCTCAAAAGACAGCAGGTAGCCACGAAGGGCAGGAAGGCCAGCCACTGGTCGGGACCGGGGTCGGTCGCGTTGGCCCTTGCCGCCACCAGGCTGAAAGTGGCCGTCGCGATGAACAGGCCGATGTAGCTGAGGAGCGCGATGATTCCTCCGGAAAACAGCGAGTAAGTCCAGATGGAGTGCCCGGCATAGCGGATGTCGTTCACATCCAGATCCTCCTTGGGCATGATCATCCAGATTTCCGGCAGATAGGCGCCATCCCAATAGTAGGAACCGCCAACGCCCTTGCCATTGATGAAATGGACAGGGTCATCCGACAGGATTTTCCACATCGCGTCGGCTTCCGCCTTGCGGGTCAGATAGGAGATGTCGGTACTGATGTTCCGGGCGTCCACGTCGTGGAAAAGCCGCTCCGTCCATCGTTCGATCATCAGCGGTTCGAAGAGCGCGACCATTGCCATGGCGAAGACCACCAGCAGGAAGGCGGCTCCCAGGGGAACCAGCTTTCTCAGGAAGGCGGACCACTCGTAGACGCGCCAGCGGACGCCGAGGGCGTAGCAGATGGATGCCGCCACGCCCGCCGTGACGACGGGAAAGATTAGGGAGCGGGTGATGGTGATGAAGATGCCGATGAACAGCACGGTGCAGGCCACCAGCAGGTTCCAGTGGAAGCGTCCCCGTAAAAGGATGGCACAGGCGATCCACGCGGCGAGCCAGTCATTGACCGGGCTGAGCACCTCGATGCGGACGGTTTCCATGGTCACGTGCTTGAACACGAAGCCATGGATGATGCGCCAGATCACGTTGACGCAGGCGACCGTGAGCACCGGGTTGATGATCCGGGAGGCCGGGATGCCGGAGCAACCCGCGATGTGGGCGTTCATGATTCCGAAGAAGCAGAAAACCAGCGGCAGCACGACGCGGATCGATTGTCCCAAGGGAACCCCCTGCAGGAAAGAATTCACCAGCATGAAGGCGAGAAAAAGTCCCCAGAAGGAAACCATCCACGCGCCGGGCCGGACGACCAGGGAGCGCCAGCCGAGCAGGAAAATGCCGCCCGTCGATGCCATGCAAGTTCCCAGGAACAAGAGCTGGTCGAGCCCGGCACCGGTGCGGGTTTCCTCGGCGCGGTAATCGAGCGCGAAGGAGAGCATGAAGACCCAGAACAGCCGCTCGATCCAAACCGCGTGGCGCGCCTTCGGAACGACCACCGGATCGGCAGCTTGAGAGGAAGGGTGGAAAGGTCCCGCGTCGTGAACCGTGCCATCATTGTCCATGCGACGCAAATCCGCGCGGACTTG